>NZ_ALNN01000067.1:0-20441 GCF_000293175.1 Capnocytophaga sp. CM59 | reverse complement strand
AGCAGGTGTAGGGGCTAATGGCAATTAGCCCTTGAAAAAGAGCAAATTAGGAATTAATCCCTTGCCTTATCTATTTAAGTTTCGCAAACCCTCTGCTGGCGCGAGCTTGCAGCTCGTGCCTACTATTAAGTAGAGCCTTTGGCTCTTTATAGGAGCTACAAGCTCCATAATCATTAGGTACGAGCTGCAAGCTCGCACCAGCGGAGGTACGAAAAATTAGCATGAGCAGGTGTAGGGGCTAATGGCAATTAGCCCTTGAAAAAGAGCAAATTAGGAATTAGTCTCTTGTCTTATATTTACATCCTAAAATATGATTGACTATAATCACTATAGAAATACATCAGAAATTCAATAAAAAATGAAAAAAAATACCTTCTCAAAAACCGCCCTTTGGGCTTCTCTTTCTCTTTTGGCAGCTTGCGGCAACCCTCCTAAGGAAACTCCAGCCAAAACCGAAGAAAAAGGCCTTGACATCTCCGCTATGGACTCCTCTGTACGTCCGCAAGATGACTTCTACAACTATGTCAATGGTAGCTGGATGAAAACCGCTAAAATCCCAGCCGACAAAACCTCTTGGGGTACCTACTACATGTTGGACGACATTACCGAAACCAACTGCCTCTCTATCTTAGACGACCTCGTCAGCAAGCAGTATTCCGATGGTAGTGAAGGCCAAAAAATCCAAACCCTCTACAAGCAGTACGTAGACTGGGATACCCGTAACAAACAAGGTCTTAGCCCCATTGAGGGACAATTAGCCCAGATTGATAACATCAAGTCCCTAGCCGACCTCCAGAAATACTTGGAAGAAGCCACTCGCCTAGGTAACAATCCTATCTGTGCATGGGGCGCCTATGCCGATATGAAAGATTCCAATACCAATGTGGCCTATCTGAGCAATTTCTCTATCGGTATGGGCAATGACTACTACCAAAAAGAGAGCCAAAGCAACACCGAAGCCCTACAGAAATACGAGGCCTTCGTCGCCCAAGTATTCAAGGCTATGGGAGCTCAAAACCCCGAAGAGAAAGCTCAAAAACAAGTGGCCTTTGAAAAAAGCCTTGCCAAACTCATGCTCACCGTTGAGGAAAGCCGAGACCCTAACCTAAGCTACCACCCTCTCAGTGTGGAAGAGTTGGGTTCCATGGTCAAGAATATCAATCTACCACAACTGCTCAAGAATGTTGGTATGGGTGAAAACAAAGTTATTGTCTCCGAATTGCGCTTGTATAAGGACTATGATAAGTTTATCAACGCCAACAACTTACCTCTGCTCAAGGACTACCTAAAATACATGTTGGTACTAAGCAATATCTCTAACCTCAATGAGGAATTGGACAACCTTTCCTTTGAGTTTTATGACAAATACCTACGTGGCCAGCAGGAACAACGCTCTATCCAAAAGCGTGCCTTCTCTCTTATTGATGGGTCCTTGGGTGAGGCTTTTGGTAAACTCTATGTAGAAAAATTCTTCCCTAAAACCTCTAAGGATCAGATGCTTACTCTTATCAGCTATCTAAGAAAGAGTTTTGCCCAGCATATCCAAAACCTCTCTTGGATGAGCGAGGAAACCAAGCAAAAAGCCTTAGCCAAATTGGACAAACTCAATGTAAAAGTAGGCTATCCCGACAAGTGGGAGGACTATTCCAAACTCAACATTGACCCCAAAGCTACCCTTACCGAGAACCTACAACACCTCTCCCAATGGTACTACCAAAAGAGCCTAGACGAAGTGGGCAAGCCTGTGGATAAAACCAAATGGGGCATGACGCCACAAACTGTCAATGCCTACTACAGTCCTCTCTACAACGAGATTGTTTTCCCTGCCGCTATCCTGCAAGCCCCTATGTTCAACCCTGAAGCTGACCCAGCTGTGAATTTCGGTGCTATCGGGGGGATCATAGGACACGAGATGACCCATGGCTTTGATGACAGCGGTGCCCAATTTGATGCCGATGGAAACCTACAAGACTGGTGGAGCCCTGCCGACCGTGCCAATTTCGAAAAAGCAACCCAAGCATTGGCCAAACAATACGACCAATATGAACCCGTAAAAGGAATCTTTGTCAATGGTATCTTCACCAATGGGGAAAACATTGCCGACCTTGGCGGTGCCAATATCGCCTTTGACGCCTTACAAATGTATCTCAAAGATCATGGTGATGTAGCCAAAATTAGCGGATTTACCCAAAACGAACGCTTCTTTATCGCTTGGGCTACCGTATGGCGTTCCCTTACCACCGACCAGAACCTTACCAATCAGGTTAAAACCGACCCTCACGCCCCTGACTACCTCCGTGCCTTTGCCCCTCTAACCAATGTGGATGCTTGGTACCAGACTTTCAATGTCAAAGAAGGCGACAAACTCTACAGAAAACCTCAGGACAGAGTCAAAATTTGGTAACCCAAATAAGTGACGAGAAAAATAAGAGAAGAGAGAATAGTGAACAGTGAAAACGCCCTTAGAGGACTTTCCATTTTTCATCTTTCACTCTTCTCTTTTTATTTTTTACTTTCATTTCGTTCTACAAATATTAACAATTGATCATTAACAATTAACAATTAATCTTTGTATCTTTGCCGCTCATTATTAAGGTATCCAAAAGCACCTTTATTAATTATTAATCATTAGTTACTAGTCATTATCAAAGGATGTTAGTAGACAAATTTATTCCTAAGCCCTACACTCAGAAGGTAGAGGCAGCCAAAGTGCAACATCGTGCACCGAGCAATATTGCCTTGGTGAAGTATTGGGGAAAGAAGGGTGAACAAATCCCTATGAATCCCTCTATCAGTTTCACACTCTCTGATTCTTACACTGAAACCATTATGGAGATGGCCCCTCGTACCGATTTTACTACGAGCTTCCAGATTGATTTCTATTTTGACAAAGAACCCAAGGAAAATTTTCTCCCTAAAATAGAAACTTTCTTTACCCGTATCCGCAACTATATCCCCTTTCTTAGAGACTATTACTTTATTGTACGTACCCGCAATTCCTTTCCTCATAGCTCAGGGATCGCCTCTTCTGCCAGCGGTATGGCTGCTTTAGCCGTTTGCCTAATGAAGATAGAAAAACTCTTCGCTCCGGAGATGAGTGAGCAATTTTTCTATGAGAAAGCCTCCTTTTTAGCACGCTTAGGTTCTGGAAGTGCCTGCCGTAGTACCTATGGCGGTATTGTCATGTGGGGCGCCCATCCGGCCGTACCTGATAGCTCCAACTTTTATGGTGTCCCCTTAAAAGACACCCATGAGGTATTTGACACCTACCAAGACACCATTCTTCTTATTGACAAGGGACAAAAGCCCGTGAGTAGCTCCAAGGGACACAAGCTCATGATAGACCACCCCTACGCCGAAGCGCGTTTTGCTCAAGCAAGACAGAACATCACCCTGCTGAGAGATGTGCTCTCCCAAGGTGATCTGAATGAGTTCAACAAAATCGTGGAAAGCGAAGCCCTCGCCCTACATGCCATGATGCTCACCTCCAACCCTTATTATATACTGATGCGCCCCAATACCCTATCGGCTATAGAAAGAATATGGTATTTCCGCGCCAGTACCAACACCCCCATCTGCTTTACCCTCGATGCAGGTGCCAATATACACCTGCTCTACCCCGAAGCCGAAAAATCAAAGGTGCACCCCTTCATCGAAGAAAAACTCAGACCCCTATGCCAAGACGGAGATGTTCTCTTTGATCACGTAGGCAAATAAGAGTTAATTCTCTCATATTAAGACACTTATAACAAATAAAAACCTATCTATAAAGAAAATAGGCCAATTGTTGAAAAAAAACATAAAAAACTCTTGCTTTTTTCGTCTAAAAAATGTAATTTTGTTGGACATAAATAGCAAGGGTTTTTCCCTTGTTTGCTAATTCCTATAGCCTATGAAAACTGAGTTTATTACTGCCAAGCGAGCCCTGATTCTGTTAGTGGCCGTACTGCTCTCAGGGGCGCTTATGTTATGGCTCCCCTACGAAGCTAAGACCAACAAAGGTCTAGCGCTACTAGTCTTAGTAGCTATCCTATGGCTTACCGAGGTGATCCCTATCACCATTACAGCCATAGCGGTACCAATCCTTTCCGTCATCTTAGGATTGGTAGATACCAAGCCCGCACTGCAACATTTTGCCAACCCGACCATCTTCCTATTCTTTGGAGGATTTGCCTTAGCGGCTGCACTGAGCGTCAACAAGTTGGACAAATACATTGCTTACAAAGTGCTGTCCCTTGCCCGTGGTAATTTCCTATGGGCTGTCCTATTGCTCTTTTTGGTAACCGCTGGTCTCTCTATGGGAATTAGTAACACAGCTACTGCAGCTATGATGATTCCTCTAGGTATCGGTTTGCTCAAGGGCTTGCCTTATGAGCAGAACAAAGGCTCCTACTGGTTCGTGATCTTAGGGATTACCTATTCGGCCAGTATTGGGGGTATGGGTACCCTTGTAGGTAGCCCTCCAAATGCCATCGTTTCTTCTAACTTGGGCGTAACTTTCCAAGAATGGCTATGGTATGGTATGCCTGTGGTAGCAGGATTATTGCCTCTTACAATACTTACCTTGTATATTCTCTTCCGCCCTAACCTAAAGGTTTCTATGGACCAAGTCAAAGGCGATGATCATAAGGAAGAACCACTCAATAGAAAACAATGGGGTGCTATCATTATCTTTGCGCTTACTGCCTTATTTTGGATTTTCTCCACACAGGTCAACCCTATACTCTCTGGTCTTTTCGGATTGGAAAAAATAGGTGATTTTGATAGTATAGTCGCCCTGACAGCTGCTATCCTCGTTTGTACCTTCAACATCGTAAGTTGGAAGAATATTGAGGAAAATACCGACTGGGGTGTACTCCTACTCTTCGGAGGGGGGCTTACCTTGAGTGCTGTCCTAGGCTCCTCTGGAGCAAGTAAGGCTTTGGTAGAGACTATTGTGGAACTTATCCGTAACCAAAACCACTTTATCATAGGTCTTTTGGTAGCTACCTTTATCATATTCCTCACCGAATTTACCTCCAATACAGCCAGTGCTGCGCTCTTGGTACCTATCTTTATCTCCATTGCCAAGGAAATAGGCGTGCCTGAAATCGGTTTGGCGATGATTATTGGTATTGGTGCCTCTTGTGCCTTCATGCTCCCTGTGGCTACCCCGCCTAACGCCATTGCCTTTGGTACGGGACTCATCCCTCAGAAAGTCATGCTCAAGGCTGGATTTTGGCTCAATATCATCAGTATATTGTTCATCAGTATCATAGGATACTATTTCTGGGGAGGAAAATAATTAATGACTATTGACAAGTGACTAATGACCAATCCTCCCTGCTTCATTAGTCACTTGTCATTATAAAAATTTATCATTTGTCATTTGTCATTTGTCATTATTTTTTCGTATTTTTGCACTCGCAAAGAATCTGTTTAATATCCAGTTATGGCCAACCTTAAAGAGATACGCAATCGTATCAACTCGATAAGTTCTACCATGCAGATAACCAGCGCAATGAAAATGGTGTCTGCCGCTAAGTCCAAAAAAGCACAAGAGGCTATCCATGCCATGAAACCTTACGCTAATACCTTAGGGAACCTCCTTAAATCCCTCAAGAGTGCCTTGGGCACTACAAACCCTTTCCTGCCTCGTGAAAAGGGAGAAAAGCGTATTCTTGTGGTGGCTATCACCTCCGACAGAGGGTTATGCGGGGCTTTCAACTCTACTATAGTAAAGCATACTCTATCCCTTTTGGAGAAATACGAAGGAAAAGAGGTGGAAATACTCACCATTGGTAAAAAAGGAAATGATATTCTCAAGAAAACAGGCAAAGTAAGTCGCTATTGCGAAGGTTTCTTTGACCATATGGACTTCCAAAAGGTAGCTACCTTAGCCCAAGAGCTTATGGACGCCTACACCAAGGGCACTTATGACCGTATCATCTTAGTATACAATAGTTTTAAGAACGTTGCCACTCAGATTCTCACCGAAGAGGTATTCCTGCCTCTACAACTAACCACAGAAGAAGAGCAAGAAGAGAGCGACTTTATCTATGAGCCATCGGCTGAGGCCATCATAGAGGGGCTTATTCCTAAGCATCTTAAGCTACAGCTATACAAGGGACTTCGTGATTCCCTAGCGGCCGAACATGGGGCACGTATGACGGCTATGCACAAGGCTACCGACAACGCCTCTACTCTCCGTGACGAACTCACTCTTACTTATAACAAAGCCCGACAAACGGCTATTACCAACGAAATCCTTGAAATTGTCTCCGGAGCCAATGCCCTAAACAGTTAATGAAGACTTGTAAGATATATAAAGGAGCCATTATCATTAATGGTTCCTTTGTTTTTGAAATGTTAGGTGGAGATTTCTCCACTTTCGCCAAGGGCGCCTATAAGCATTTAGGAATTGATTATCCCAAATTCTTTAAGATGGATGCTCTTAGCAAACTAGCTTTCTTGGGGGTCGAATACCTCCTTGAAGGGTTCTCTTCGGAGGAAAAAGAAGGCTTAGCGCTTGTTTTTGCCAATCATTCAGCAAGTTTGGATACCGATCTTAGGCACCAAGAGACCATACAAGACCCCAATAACTACTACCCCTCCCCTGCTATTTTTGTTTATACACTCCCCAATATTTGCTTAGGGGAAATAGCTATTCGTCATGGCCTTAGGACAGAGAGTAGTTTCTTCATATTTGACCAATATCCAAGCGAATTTTTCTCTCAATACAGCCAATACCTATTGCAGGCAGGCAAGGCTAAGAAAGTCCTCTGCGCATGGGTAGAACTCATGGCAGAAGACTATTGTTTAACTATCAATATAATGGAATAAGAGTCTTAGTACTGGTATTCTGTCCAGCTACGTGTATTACCACTTGTTCTTTCATTTACCTCGGTGGGATAGCCTTGATCATTTTTCTGATAGGTGAAGACAGATGAGCGATTTTCTTCAGTAATAGGAGAAGTGGTCGTCCATTTGGTTAATACATTTTTACTAAACGTCTCAGGGGAATAGGTTGTACTTTCATAAAAGTAAGTCTTAACCAATCTAGTTTCTATAGATAAATTAGGATTCTTTATAGAGAGGTCATACTCATAGACCGTTTCCACAGTTCGTTTTACTTGTCCATTAGCTTCCTTGAGTTGCAAAACTTCTTTGACAAGGTTTCCTCCATCCTATAGGTAATAACATTTGATTCCCCTTGACTAAGTGCTTCTGTTCTTACGACTAATGCTGAGTGACTAATGATTGATAATGACAGTAAAAGGTAAAAAGTGGCGTACTTTTCACCTTTTACTTTTAACTTTTAATCTTTTATCTATTTTAGTAGTGGAAGTGTTCGCTTTCGCCCATAAGAGGGTGGCGTTTTTCTACTAATGGAGCCTTGGTAAGGGTGTAGAATGTTACATAGGTGAATAATCCGAAGAAGAATAACAAACTTCCAATTTCGGCAGCTCCTATACTCCATTCGCGTCCTACGGTGGCTGGCATAATCATATTGAAGAAATCCATATAGTGTCCTATAAGAATCACTACAGCCATAGTTCCTACTACCCAAGGTTTGCGCTTGATATCAGAATCAACCAAGATGAGCAATGGTAGAAGGAAGTTGATGGCCAACATTCCCAAAACAATAGGCTCAAAGTTCTCCAAACGTGTTACGAAATAGGTAACTTCTTCTGGGATATTGGAGTACCAATACAATAGATATTGAGAGAACCAAAGGTAAGTCCAGAAAATAGAGAACCCAAATAGGTATTTGGCCAAATCGTGGAGGTGACTGTCATTGACATGTTCTAAGTAGCCTTGGTTCTTAAGTGTTACAGTAACCAAGATGATGGCAGCGATAGCACAAGTGATGAAGCTACCAAATACATACCAACCAAAGAGGGTACTGAACCAGTGTGGATCTACACTCATCACCCAATCCCAAGACATCATGGACTCAGTAACGAGGAAGAATACCAAGAAGCCCGCAGACCACTTAAAGGCTTTGATGAACGGACGGTTATCGGTTGCCTCGTCTTGCTGGAGGGAGAGCTTACGAGTAATCTGTCTGTAAGCGATCCAACCCAAGAGATACACAGCAGCACGCACGAGGAACATAGGCACATTCAGGTAGCCTGTTTTGCCCTGTATCACGGTATCATGCGCTACCACTTGAGGATCCATCCAGATGAAGAGATGATTCAGATGAAGACCTGAACATACAAGCAATACAAAGAAAATCAAAGCCCCTACAGGGAGGTAACCTGTGATTCCTTCCATTACTCTAAAGAGAATCGGTGCCCAACCAGCCTGAGCGGCACGGTTGATAGCATAGAAAGCTAAGACCCCTAAGCTGATGAGCAAAAAGAAGAGTGCCGCTACATAGAGGGCAGCCCAAGGCTTATTCTGTAGCATGTGAAGCATGTGTTCCAAATGCGCAGGATCGTGAGCTGCTTCGCCCCCCTGATGGAGGTCGGCTACGGAACTGGGGGTCGCTATAAAGCTATATATGACTGCTACAAGCCCCACTATCATACTAATGAGAGCTGTTAGCTTTATTTTACTTGAAAACGAATACATAATTCCTTTTTCTTAGGGGTTATTTATTAATGAGTTTGTTTCGGAGTTGCTCCACATATAAGGCTACTTGCCAACGTTCTTTTTCAGTAATCTGAGAAGCGTAGGAGCCCATAGCATTACGTCCGTAATAGATTACATGGTAGATGCTTCCTTGGGTAATCTCTCTGTCCTTATAGTTAGGCACGCCCAAATATTTGTCTCGTTGCACGAGGATACCCTGTCCGTCGCCTTCGGCGCCATGGCACACCATACAGTAGATATTGTAGAGGGCAGCCCCTTCTTTGATATTGCTATCTAGGGCAAGGCTATCGGCTACAAGCGGGTTTTTAAGATTGGCCTTAGCATCCTCATAGCCCTCATTGGTATTAGGATAGAGGTAAGGCATCCAACCACGCTTGATGGTATGTTCTGGAGGGAGTTGCGCTTCCATACCGCCCTTGAGTGCTTTGTTCCCCTCAGGCGCCTCTTGGTAGGTTTCGTAGCCTACAGGGAAATACATATCGGTATCAGCCATATACTGGTAGTTCGGCTTATCCTTGTGGAAACAAGCGGTAAGCGAAAGGGCGACTACGGATAAGGCGAATATATATCTTTTTTTCATATCTGAATTGCTTTTTTATCTGCTATTTTTACCTCAACGGCACCGGTGTCTTGTAGGAGTTTGACAAGCTCAGAGGTATTATCATCGGCTTGTACTTCCATAAGGAAATGGTCATCGGTGGTACGTGGATCCGGATTCTCAGCCTTTTTGTAAGGATATAGCTTACTACGCATGTAGAAAGAGATTACCATAAGGTGAGCGGCAAAGAATACCGTAAGCTCGAACATGATAGGTACGAAAGCGGGTAGGTTGGTTATATAAGTAAAATTAGGCTTTCCTCCTATGTTACGAGGCCAGTCATCAATCATGATGTACTTCATCATAATGGTAGCAACCACTAATCCTATACATCCGTAGATGAATGAAGCTATGGCAATTCGTGTAGGCTTTAGTCCCATGGCCTTGTCTAATCCATGTACAGGGAAGGGTGTATATACTTCCTCTATCTTAAGGTTGGCCTGGCGAACCTTTTTGACAGCGGAGAGGAGCACATCATCGTCATTATAGAGTGCTTGTACTACTTTCTTACTCATAACTAATGTGAATTATTAGGGTTAGTGTCTCTTAATTTTTTATATTTTTCTCCTGAGGACTTCAAGATAGATTTTACTTCGGCTTGTGCTATCACAGGGAAAGTACGTGAATAGAGCAAGAAGAGCACGAAGAAGAATCCGATGGTTCCTGTATAGATACCTATATCAATCAGTGTAGGAGAGAACATGCTCCAAGAAGAAGGCAAGTAATCACGGTGCAAAGAGGTTACGATGATCACAAAACGCTCGAACCACATCCCTATATTTACTACAATAGAGATACAGAAAGAGAAGAGGATACTGCGGCGTAGCTTCTTGAACCACATGAACTGAGGAGAGAACACGTTGCAAGACATCATCATCCAATATGCCCACCAGTAAGGCCCTGTGGCACGGTTTAGGAAGGCGTATTGCTCATATTCCACTCCTGAATACCAAGCTACGAAAAGCTCGGTGATATAAGCACAACCTACGATAGAACCCGTGATCATTACCACTAAGTTCATCAGCTCAATGTGCTGTAGGGTAATATAGTTTTCCAAATTAGACACCTTACGCATGATGATAAGGAGCGTATTTACCATGGAGAACCCAGAGAAGATCGCCCCAGCCACGAAGTAAGGCGGGAAGATAGTGGTATGCCAACCAGGGATTACAGAGGTCGCAAAGTCGAAGGATACGATGGTATGCACGGAGAGTACCAAAGGGGTAGCTAGTCCTGCCAATACCAAGGATACTTCCTCAAAGCGTTGCCAATCCTTAGCACGACCACTCCAACCGAAGCTCACCAAGCTATAGATTTTCTTTTGGAAAGGTTTTACCGCTCTATCGCGTAACATAGCGAAGTCAGGCAAAAGTCCTGTCCACCAGAACACCAAGGATACAGAGAGGTAAGTGGAGATCGCGAACACGTCCCAAAGCAAAGGAGAGTTAAAGTTCACCCAAAGCGAACCGAATTGGTTTGGTATAGGTACAGTCCAGTAGGCCAACCAAGGGCGTCCCATGTGGATAATAGGGAAGAGACCCGCCTGTACTACTGAGAAGATGGTCATCGCTTCGGCAGAGCGGTTGATGGCCATTCTCCATTTCTGACGGAAGAGTAACAATACGGCGGAGATTAGGGTACCAGCGTGACCGATACCTACCCACCATACAAAGTTGGTGATGTCCCAAGCCCAACCCACGGTCTTGTTCAATCCCCATACGCCTATCCCCGTAGATACGGTATAGACGATACAGCCCAATCCCCACAAGAAAGCAGCGAGGGCTACTGAGAATACTATCCACCAAAGGCGATTGGCTTTCCCTTCAACAGGGCGCGCTACATCCACAGTAACATCGTGGTAGGTCTTGTCGCCTACTATTAGTGGATTGCGTATAGGTGCTTCGTAATGCGATGCCATATTTTTTAGTTTTGAGTTTTGGGTTTTGAGTTTTGAGTTAGCTAACTAAGCACTCAAAACTCAAAATTATTAACTATATTAATCGTTGTTTCTTACTTTTACTTGATAGAATACGTTAGGACGGGTACCGATGTGTTCCAAGAGGTGATACATACGGTCGTTCTTGCTGAGTTCTACGATAGGATCTTCTGGGTTGTTCATGTCTCCAAAGGTCATTGCCCCTGTACCACAAGCAGAAGAACAAGCACAAGCGTCGTTGAACTCACCTACTTTCACCTGGCGATTTTCACGCTTAGCACGTAGGATAACGGCTTGGGTTTCTTGGATACAGAAAGAACATTTTTCCATCACCCCACGAGAACGTACCACTACATCGGGGTTGAGTACCATCTTACCATAGTCATCGTTCATGTGGTAGTCGAACTCGTTGTTGTTGCTATAGAGGAACCAGTTGAAGCGACGTACCTTGTAAGGACAGTTGTTAGCACAATAACGAGTACCTACGCAACGGTTATAAGCCATGTGGTTTTGTCCTTGTACCCCGTGAGAGGTAGCCCCCACAGGACATACTGTCTCACAAGGAGCGTTGTTACACTGCTGGCACATTACAGGCTGGAATACCACTTGTGGATTATCAGAGGCCACTTCCATTTCCCCGAAAGTAGAGAGTGATGCGCTAAGGCCTTCGATACCTTCTACTTTTTCCAAATCGCCCTTGAAAGTCTCTTCAGAAGAGTAGTAGCGGTCTATACGCAACCAGTGCATATCGCGGGAGCGTCTTACCTCACTCTTACCTACCACAGGTACATTGTTTTCAGCGTGGCAAGCAATCACACAAGCCCCACAACCTGTACAAGCATTTAGGTCAATAGAAAGGTTAAAGAAGTGTCCTGTAGAGTAGTCATATTCTTTCCAAAGCGTTACAGAAGTTGCTTTTACTTCCTTGTGATCTAGGGATACTTCAGGCTTTTTGTTCCACTGGTGGGCATCCTTGGTCAAGAACTCTTCTAGAGAAGTTTCTTTAACGATGTCGCCACGCCCCATAAGGGTATTGTGGAGCTGGATACAAGCATATTCGTGAGTACCATCTACCTTTTTGATAGAGGCAACTGGTTGTACATTGTTGAAATTGTTGTAAAGGACATAGGCATTGACCCCTATTTGCATTTCCTTTTTCATGGCCGCCTTTCTTCCGTAACCGAAAGCGAGACCTACAGAACCTTTGGCCTGACCAGGTTGGATAAGTACGGGCACTTTGAGGGTGACATCGCCTACTTGGATTTGGGCATAATCTCCGTCCAAGGCGCCATTGGCTACATGCCAATTCTTGATACCCAATTCTTTGGCATCGGCGGCGGACATGGTCAGATAGTTATCCCAAGACACACGGGTGATAGGGTCAGGTAATTCTTGTAGCCAAGGGTTGTTGGCTTGTTGGCCATCACCAAGACCTGTTTTGGTATATAAGGTTAGTTCAAAGCTTTCAGCAGGCGCTGCAGTAAGGGCAGCTACCATAGGAGTTGTATCCAAGGCCTCTGGTTTTTCTCCAAGCAAGGCTGCTTCCTTGCGGTAGAAGCCATCATGTTGAGCTTTTTCCCAAGCATCGCCTTCGGCCAGCACATTGGCTTTCCAGAACGCTTTGATATATTCGTAGTAGTTAGCATCCTTTCCGCTCCATTTGAGCAATGCTTCTTGGAACTGGCGTGTATCAAACAGCGGACGGATAGTAGGCTGCATAAGTGAGTAATAGTCGATACGCATACGCACATCGCCCCAAGACTCCAAGTAGTGAGGAGCAGCAGCAAGATAAGTAGCTTTCACAGCTGTTTCGTCGGCACGGAGGGAGAAATCCACAGAAGTTGCTACCTTAGCAAGGCCAGATTCGAATGCTACCGCATCGGCAGCGGATAGAGTGTATAATGGATTTACATTATTGATGATAAGCACCCCTACATTACCCGCATTCATATCGGTTAGCAATTGCTTGAAAGCAGCGGCATTACCTTGGCGGATATATACAGGGTGGGCAGGATCAAAGGCTGCACTGTGGAGTACCTCTTCGTTGATCTCAAGCACCAAGCTCTGTGCATTCACGTCCTGAATACCTGTTACGACAACGGCTTTGCTACCTGCTTTTTTAGCCTGTTCGGCTGCTTTCTTTACAGCTGCTTCGGCACGCTCAGGAAGAGAACCTCCTACGGTCTTTCCAGTGAGGTAGCCGTAGAACTTAGCCAAAGCTACCTTAAGCAAGGCAGGTTTCAGTGCTATACGCTCATCGGCATTAGCACCAGAGAGGGACATATTGCTCTCAAACTGGAAGTGCTTAGACATTCTACCCTCTTTGGTAGGGATACGTCCTTTGGCATATTCCTCTTCGTAGCCTCCTTGCCAATCGGCGATAAAGTCAGCCCCGAAGGAGATAATTACTTGAGCTTTGGAGAAATCATAATCGGCTAAGGCACGCACACCGTATTTCTTTTCAAAGGCCAATACGGCAGCTTCTTCAGAAACGGCATCGTAGGTTACATGCTTAGTTGTTGGATATTTTTCGGTGAATTCCTTGATTAGGTTCTCTGTAGAAGGACTCGCAAGGGTACCGGTAAGCAATACGATCTGCTTCTGTTGAGCAGCGGCATCGGTAAGCGCTTTTACCACAGCACTATCAAGGGTATCCCAAGTGATATTTTCAGTACCTTTTTGAGGATTTTTGGCGCGCAAGCTATCGTACATAGAGAGTACGGAAGCCTGTACACGTGCATTTCCACAGCCACGGTAAGCCGCTTCGCGGTTATTTTCCACACGGATAGGGCGCCCTTCGCGGGTTTTGACAAGCACAGAAGCGAAGTCAAACCCATCGGCCATGGTAGTGGCATAGTAGTCAGGGATACCTGGGCGTATCTGTTCGGGTAGGATCACATAAGGGATTGCCTTATGTACAGGGCCTTCGCAGGCTGCCAAGGCCGCAGCAGCGGTAGTGAATCCCACATACTTGAGGAAGTCGCGGCGGGTGGTAGCACTCTCCTCCATCGCCTCTTGGTTACTTAGGAACTCGTGTTCGCCTGAATATAAGGTAGGGAGCTTATCGACAAACTCATTTTGATGAATTTGCTCTATCACAGGGTTGTTCGTATCCAACTCCTCTACACTTCTCCAATATTTTTTTTCTGATGACATGTTCTTAATTGTTAATTGTTAATTGTTAATTGTCAATGAACCATGAATCGTCATTGGTCACTCGTCATTAGTCATTAATCATTAAACATTATTAGTAGTGGCACTTACCACATTCGAGACCGCCGAGTTCGGCGATGGTGAGCTTTTCTTTACCATATTTCTTAGCCAATTGCTCATGTATCTTTTCGTAATACGGATTGGCATCATTGACATTGGTAGTGCGGTGGCAGTTGATACACCAGCCCATGGTAAGAGGAGCGTGTTGCTCAACCACTTCCATAGTCTGTACATCACCGTGGCACTGTTGGCAAGCTACTCCCGCTACGGTTACGTGCTGAGAGTGATTGAAATATACATGGTCAGGAAGGTTATGGATACGCGTCCATTTCACTGGTTTTTGAACTCCTGTATATTGTGCATTTTCAGGATCCCAACCTACAGCATCATATAGTTTTTTGATTTCTCCATCATAGAACTCCTTAGTATATTGGTCTGTTACAGGGCCTGTATACTCTTCTATGTTCTTATGGCAGTTCATACATACATTGAGCGAAGGGATTCCTGCTGTTTTGGAAGTACGTGCCGCAGAGTGGCAGAACTTACAGTCTATCTGGTTATCGCCAGCGTGTATTTTGTGAGAATAGTGGATTTCCTGAATAGGTTGGTATCCTTGGTCTATACCCACTTGCATAAGGTATCCATAGGCAAAGTAGGTAGAGGAGAAGAATAAGATAGCAATAAGGCAAGCGGTGATGATTTTGTTTTTCACAAAAACATTCCACAAAGGATAATATTTGCTTTGCTTTAGATATTCTTCGTTGTTGTTCTCTTTGGCCAATTTCTTTACCTCGCGGTTGGCTTTTACTACAAAGAATACGAGCAAGGCAAGGAGTAAGACAGAGGCAGAGAAGAGCACTATGGCAAGGGACTTATTAGAAGTCTCTTTCACAGGTGCTGTTGTAGTGGCAGCTGCATCGCCTGTGGCAGGAGCAGCACCAGCGGCAGCAGTAGCATCACCAGCGGCAGGAGCAGCAGGGGCAGCCGCTGCATCGGCCTTAGCAGGGTCAGCTACATAGGCCAATACATTGTTGATGTCCTCATCGGAGAGGATACTCTCGTAAGCGAGCATAGGCACCTTGTTGTACTCCTCAAAGATAGCAATTGCATCCTTGTCACCAGCGGCGATGAGGGCTTGGCTATTTTTGATCCACTTGTGTAGCCATTCGGCAGATTTTTTCTCGGTAACGCCCCCAAGAGGAGGACCTACCAGCTTTCCTTCCAACTTATGACAAGCGGCACAGTTGGCCTTGAACAAGTCTTTCCCCTTGGCGGGGTCGCCTGAAGCATCTTGTCCAAACAAGTATATAGGGAACAGCATAGCTACAAGCCATAACGCTCGCCATGATCCTCCCTTATAATTTCTACTCTTTTTCATAAAAAAGCTATTAAAAACAAAAAACTATCTATTCTTTTTTTCTTTGTAGTTCTATTTTCTACACTCTTCTTCCTTGTAACCAAAGGCCTTGAGCATACCTACTACTACGCTGCAAAAGTACAACTTCTTAATGTAATTTAAAAGGGTTTTTAAGTGTTTTATTGTAATTTGTAAAAAGTCTAAATAATGATTAATGACTGATGATTAATGACTGATGATTAATGACTAATGATTAATGACTAATGATTAATGACTAATGACGAGTGACGAGTACTTTTCATTCTTCACTTTTCATTCTTCACTTTTCACTTTTGAGTTCTTCTGAGGTGAAATGGAAGAGTTCGTTTCCCTTTTGAACATAGATGCTCTCAGCCACATAGAAATAAGTGCCTGTATCCAAGTCCTTGACTAAGCCTATGTTTCCTATAGATCCTCCTATAAAAAACTGCAAACATACTCTGTAATGTGTTAGCTTGAGTACTTGTGCTGCATAAGTGGCTACTTCTTCTCTAAAAGAAGGATTATAAGAGGCAATTCCCTTATTATGTTGTTTGTAAATATACTTTACAATAGGAAAAAGGTCGTCAAACTGCTCTGCATCCTGAGCTAACTGCTTATCTTGCTTGAGATTTCCTGTACTTTTGATCAGGTAAAGTATTCCACTTGGTGAAAAATAGACATAGTACTTACCCAAATCGGTATCTATTTTTTCATGTTCAGCTTTCTCACATCCTTCTCCATAAGCGGAGAAAGTATCTACATGAAAAGATAGGTAATGCCTATCTACCCTCTTATAAGTACCTTTAGTAGAGACAAAACAATCCAGTCCACAAGGGGCAAAATAAGAACTATAAAAAGTCTTATCCTTAGCAAAATCTATGAGATAGCCTGCTGTTGCTTTGGTTGTCTTTTGCAAACGGTATATCTCCACGGGGTTTCTTTTTCCAAAGAGCTCAAGGGGATACCACACGCCTATTATCTTATTTTGTGCGAATGCTGAGGAATATACGCCTAAGAGGAGTATAAGTATTATGCGTTTCATATTGGTTTTATTTTTAGGTACAAAGTTAGTGAAAATTTATGGTTGATTTATCACTTGTCATTATTAAAAAATTCCTTGAGTTTGCCTTCTTTTTCATAGTTATAGAGTGCCTTCATCACCCAAGCGGGGGGATACTTGCCATGGGTGAGGACAAAGATGTTCTTGACGGCCTTGCTCACTGGGTATAGCAGGGTCATCAGCTGGAGGGTGCTCTCAAAGAGTTCGCCTGTGTGGCTCTCGGCCAAAGGGACTTTTAGCAGTGCCAAGAGTATATATACCGCAGCGATGACCCCAAGCATCTGGGCGCTTTTCTTTAACAGCTCCGACAAGGAAAAAGTACGCTGGCGCAGGTGGTAGGCGACCCCGACAAACATATTGACCACAAGGGCTACTCCCAAAGCTACCAGAAAAGCCTCATGGGTCTGTTGCCAAGAGTGGAAGTAGCGGTATAGGAGCATAACAGGGGCGCTGCGAGAGAGCGTTTGCCATAGGTAATACAGCCTATCTCGCAAGGCTATGGACGTATCGGAATGATACAAAAGGACTAAGGGGACGAGAAAAAATAACATAGGATAATTTGTTGATTAGTTGATTAGTTGATTTGGCGATTTGCTCATTGTCTCATTGACCAATTGCCTCATTGCCTCATTAAATTAGTTCTTGAATATGCGCGGTGATCTCCACTTGGGCGGCGGCTTGCCTCAGGGGTGTATGTAACTGAGCGAGGTAGGCCTTGAGAATGGCCAAGCGCCGTGATAGGTAGGCATCAAAGATTTCGCGCTTGTCCTGCACCTTGAGCGAGGCGTCGAGGAAAAGGAGCTTGAGGGCGGCACCCGATGGGGGCGACATGGATTGGACACTTTGGTAGGAGATGTCGGGGGTCTGGGTGAGGGTGTAGATCATACGCAGCAGGGTGTCCATCTCCAGCTTGACCGATTCGGGGGCATTGTGCCAAGAGATGTACTGCATGGAGGCGTCCTTGTCGCCCTCAATGATAGCCCCTGGTTCGCCCTTCTGGCTCCAGCCCTGTATGTTGCCCGTGACAAAGAGCTTAGGTGCGGCATGGTAGTCGTTGGTTTCGGCGAAATTGGACAAGAGGTGTTCCAGTCGCTCAATGAGTGGATCTACCTCTTGGGTTTCCCTATGGGGTTGGTGGGCATATACTATAGGTATCTTACCGATAGGATTGGGCTTGGGATAACCCTCTTCTAAGAGGTATTGACCTGATACCATACGCCATAGGTAATGTTCGGTGGCTGTGTAGGTCTCAAAGTAATCGGCAAGCTCCCCTACGCTTTCCCCCTGAGGGTTGAGGCTCTTATAGGCGCGGGAGAAAGCGGTCATATCACCAGTGGCGTCAAAATAAGGGTAGAGCGTATCGCCAAAAGCAGGCGAAAACAGACTGCAACGGAGCTTGAACTGGCAGGGGAACCCATAGTCATAGTGGGTAGCAGTAGGGACGGGGTACCACAGCTCGGCACATTCGCCAAAGGAAAAGGTCGCGCGGGCAATACGTCGGTTTAGGCTGTTGTCCTTGGCTTGGGCGAGGATTTTGAGGATAGCCTTGTAGGCCTGTTGGTGCTGCTTATCCTCACTGTCGCACTCATAGCGCACAGGAGTACCAAAGAGGAAGGCTACCGAGCGCTTGATGATAAGCTGCTGCAAGGGCAAGGCAATGCGGGCAACACGCTCAAGGCGTGTGCCTTCGGAGGTCTGTACCTGCTTATCTCGCCTCAGCACGGGGTCATTGACGGGGTGCAAGGCTGGGTTGAGGGCTTTCTGCGCCTCTACAGGATTAGGTAAGGGGGCGTTACGCCCTGATTTGAGTAAAGAAATATCCAACATAATTAAGTGAATAACGAAAAGTGAAGAGTGAAGAGTTATTAGTGAAAAGTGAAGAGTGAGCGCCTGAATAGCGTTTTTCACTATTCACTTTTCACTATTGGCTTAAATCCTTCCGAACATCTCCGCCACGCTGACTCTCTTGGGGGGCTGGCGGCACTCAATGGAGCCTGTAAGGGCATCGGGGGCATCGTCATGGGCGTTGGTGCCCACGCGGAGGTAACCCGTAAGGTCACGAGCAAACTTCGGGAAACGCTTTTTCCAGTCCAGAGGCATCTTGATGAGCTTTTGCACCGAAGCAGAAGCGGCAAAGATGCGCGCTGTCTTATTCTGATTCTGATGAAAAGAATTAAAGCGCGTCAGTCGGTTGCCTGTGTCCCATGAGCGTTGTTGCAGGTTGCTGACAAAGAGGTTGCCGCCGTTGTTGCTCTCAATATGACAGCGCTCCACTTGGTGTTGCTGCAACATATAAGTTAGGGTTGTTTCAGTAACCTCCATAGGGTCTTTGGTGTAGAGCACATCTGTAATATAGTTGCCGTCCTCTGCCTCTTTGTAGAACAAAGCGCATAGGTAGTCCGCCCCACTATCAGCAGCGTCAATATATGCTACGGAGTAGGAACGAGAAGGCAAGTCGGTATAACAAGTAAATTCCTCATACATCAACCCTTGGGAAGGTTGCGGATTTTGTTGGTATAGACTTTCAAAAACAGTTGGGGAGCGACCTTTGATTTCAAGCAACTTGCTTAGGCTATGTCGTTCAGGCCATAGGGGTTCTCCTTCTGCTCTGGGGTCTTGTTCGCTCGGCGGCCTGTTCTGTATAGCGGGAAAGCTGACTAATAACCAACCTTGCGGATTTTCTATAGGGTCATATACACCCTCTTGTTCGAGCAAGCGTCCTGCTAAATCTTCCATGTGCCAGCGGGTAAATACCAATAGTTGTTGGCTATCGTTGTGCAAACGTGTGGAGGCTACTGTATCGTACCAATCGGCTACGTTTTGGCGAATTACTGGCGACCAAGCGGACGATGCATCTTTGTACAAGTCGTCCATAATCAGCATATCCACAGGTTCGCCAGTTAGGGAACCTCCTACGCCAATCGTCTTGAAACTCCCTTGGTAGCCTACAATCTCACACTCATCGGAATTGCGGGCGTAGTTACGGCTTCTTCTTCCTTGTTCTTGGTAGCTTGCCTGACCAGCAAGGAGTGTTTGAGGAAACAACTCATAATAGCGGTCATCGTCCATGATACGTTGGAGTTCGCGGTTGAACTTACGCGCTTTGATAGCATTGTAGGAAACAATAGCAATACGTTTGTCTGGGTCTTGTCCTAAGACGAAAGCGGGTAGGCGGCGGGTCGCTCCCTCGCTCTTACCGTGTTGGGGCGGCATGGTGATCATCAGTTTTTTGATTTCTCCCATAGCAAAGCGCGTCAGCACCTCGTAATAAGCGAGGTGAAAAGGGGCGGGGGCAAAAGAAGGGAGCGTATGGCGGGTGAAGGAGAGGAGGTTCCTCTCCCCCAACCCCCTCTCCGAAGGCGAGGGGGCTACTAAGCAGGCGAAGGCTTCGGAGGGGTAATTGTTGTGAGCTGTATTGTGTTGGGGATATTGGTGTTGAGCAGGTGTAGGGGCAAAGTCCGCGGGAGCGGAGTATGTGAGCAATTCGCCCTTATTTGATAATTCGCTCTCTGTATATTCGTCATCGTTGTCGTTATTGGTCGTGTTATGTTGGGCGAATTGCCATTCGCCCCTACGATGGGACGCTGTCTTATCAGGCGTTGCCCGCTTTTCACTATTAACTTTTCTCTTTTCACTTCCTATAGCCCATCCTTCCAAGCGCATAATGATACGGATA
>NZ_ALNN01000066.1:0-31253 GCF_000293175.1 Capnocytophaga sp. CM59 | reverse complement strand
TTTAGAGAGGGATTTTGTTGGACAGATGTAAATAGTACTTACTTAAAATCAAGACTTAAAAAGAATGGTGTTTTTGATGTTTTAAGCATGAGCTTATTTACTTTGCTTCCTTCATTACCTGATTGGTATTATGTTTGTTTAATAAACTCAAGATTAATTAGCTTATATGTGGATAATTTCATCAATAATACCTCTCACTTTCAGATAAATGATGCTCGACAATTACCCATTATTATACCAGATAAAATTACCTTAGAGAAATTTGAAAAGTTTTTTAAACAAGCCGTTCAGATTAAAAAGGAGCAATCAAATGAGATAGCACTTGATAATATTCAACAAGAAATAGATGTTTTAGTAAATGAACTATATACCATATAATTCATTTACTATTGTATCTAATTTTTCTTGTATTTCGGAGAGTTTCCTTTCTGCTTCATTTAATGATATTGTCTCTAATGATGTTGCTTTTTTGATTTCAATTGCTGAATTAAATAGTTTTTCGAAGGTTTCTAAGGTCTCGCTAGCTGGAATAATAATCGGAATTTGTCGTGCATCGTTAATCTGAAAAATAACAGTTGAATTAACAAAAGATTCGGTATATCTACTTACAAAATCACTATTACAAATAGAAACTATATATTTTGAAGATATGGAGTTACTATGTAAGGACATTCCTTGTACATCTGTAACACTTTTTTGTTTAAATCTAAACTTTAACTCATTAGAACTTCTTGTTCCATTAATTGCAGACCAACAAAATCCCTCCCTAAAATAATACTGAGGGTTACGAACAACTGGCATACCTTCTCCTTTCTTACCTGAATTGGATTTTAAAAAACCGACATTTTCTTTGTTCCAAGCAATGGCAAAGGGTGTTTCTAAATACCAGCGATTACCGTCCTTATCTCCCTTATCATAAGGCACATAGAATTTTTTAGAAGGGTCTATTCCATTATCTTTTTCCTCTTGAGTGAGAGTCTCTACATCTGCTACTTCATCATCTTCAATAAGTCTATAGATATACCCTTGCCCAAAAATATCTCGGCCAAATTTTTCCTTTAGTCTATCAAAAAGGATAGCTATTTCTATTTCTGATAGTGTGGCTAAATATGCTTTTGCTTCCTCTTCGTTGGTAATTTTAAGATCTGTCTTATAGCGTTTTACTACCTCTAAAAGTTTTTTAGGGCGTGATTCCAATATATTTCTAGCCCACTTAGTAGATCTTCTGACTGCTATATATTTTCCATTATTTCCTGTTTGAAGACCAACCCCTCCTTCGGTTAGACAACCTAATAAAGTTATATCACCAGGTTTTAGACTTTTTCTATAGGATTCCAATTCTTGGCTATACTTGGTAATATTTTTGCTGGTAGAGATTTTATCCCACCACTGCTCATAGAGTTCTTTTACTTTTTTGCCATACAAGCTATGAATTTTCATATTGTACTCGGTAGGTTTGAATATTACAGAGTTCTGCGTATCTATAAAAATGCTTTGAGCTACTTCATAGCGTAATGGTGCTTGTAAATCCTTGCTACCATCCAGAAATACAACCTTTTCATTTTTAGAGGCTACTTTTGAAAAGGAAGTGATACAAGTATCTACCATAGCCGATTCGAAAGGATTGGCCGTATCAAAAATATATTCCAAGTGTTGTGAAAGCAACAAGTCCCTAAGGTTTCTTTTGGTCTGAGTTGTCCAAAATGTTTTGGGGGTGATAAAGGTAAGCACTCCTTTGTCTTTTAAGATCTCATTTCCTTTGAAAAAGAAATGGTTATATAAGTCATCAGCAAAGCCAAAATCAGCTTCCAAGAAAGACTTTATATCTTCTGAAACTCCTTTTGTAGATACATAGGGAGGATTTCCGATAACGATATCAAAACCTCCTTTGTCAAAGACATCTTTGAAGTAAGTATGCCAAAGGAAGTAAGGGCGTTCTATTTTTGTTTGGAAACTGATAAGTTCGTTTTCTATGAGATCAAGTTCTAAGAGGCGTTTCTTATCTGCCATATAGGCTTTGTACTCTTTTCCTTTTGAGGTAAGGGTACCTTTTTGGAGTTTCTCTGCTAAGTCTTCTTCGGAAGTAATGTCAAACTTCTTCTCAAAAAGGTCTACTTTATACTTAACTTGGCGCTTTTCAAAGATGATTTTATAGTGTATTTTTCCTTCTATAAGGTCATTAATCTCTTTGCGTTTGAGAGTTTTATCCTCTGTGGAGGTAAAATAATTTTTGATAAGTTGTTGTATTTTTTCTTTGGCATCACTAAAGAAGGTTAGTCGTTGGATGCTTTTATATTCATCCCCGAAGTCAATAAGGTCATCTACTATAATTTCTTCCTCTTTTCCTATATGGCTTAGATCCACTCCTTGGTAGCTTTCCAAAAGGCTATTGCCCTGCATGATTTTAAAATCTAAGTTAGGGAGGGGTTGTGGTTTTGGTTCATCTACTACAAGACTGAGCCAAAAGCGCAAGCGGGCTATATCCACTGCTCCTGAATCAATATCTACACCATAAATGGTTTGTTCTATGATGTGTTTTTTTATCTGTGCGTCGTTTTGTTCTGGGATAATGCCCAATTGTTGTAGGGTAATCTTAAGGTAGTATATCTCCTGCAGTAAGCCCATAGGAAAAGCCCCAGAACCAATGGCAGGGTCGCATATCTTTACATTTTCTACAGAGGTAGTGATAATATGTTCTTTTTCTCTTATATATTTCTCCTCATCCTCATTAAGAGGTTGGTGCTCTATTATTTTTGTGATAACATCTTTTATTTTTTCTGATGGATCATCAAAGGTTATTTTTGAAAGCAGGAAGGTCTTTAAGCTCTCCTTGCACATATAGTGTACAATCTCCTTAGGGGTATAGAAAGCCCCTTTGTCTTTGTTGTCCTCCAAGAGGTTTTCAAAGATATGGCCTAACATTTCGGGGTCTACCGCTACGGTATGTTCGTTGGGGGAATCCTCATATACGGTAAAGTTATACTTGTCAAAGGTGTCAAAGAGGCGGCTGAAAGTCTCATAGGGGAGGACTATGGAGTCAAAGTTCTCATCTTGAGATTTGTCAAAGAGTCCCCCATTGAGGTAAGGGAAACGCAAAGGATTGGCTTCGCTTTCAGAATCTTTATTGGTAAGGGTATCAAAAAAGAGAGGTACCAAACGTTTTTCATAGAAGTAAGGCCAGTCCTCTTTGGGAGTTTCTTGGTATAGGTGGTAGAGATAGTTATGGTTTCCCTCTCCCCAATTCTTACCTTTGGGGACAGCTAGCCAGCCTTTTTTCTGTATAAAGTATAGGAAAACAATACGCCCCATCATACGTTTTACAAAGTCGCGTACGGCCTTATCATTACCCTTGAAGAGAGCTTGATTGTGTTCTTCTTTGAAGATTTCAGCGACAAACTCTTCATAGATCTCCTTATATTCTCTAAAGAAGTCTTTGCTAAGCATTTCTACGGAGAACACTTCAAAGAAATCTTGCAAGGATAATGGCTTCCCAACTAATTTTTTGAGCCTATCGGTAGCTGTTTTTGTTTTTTCTCCTTCTCCCAAGAGGTAAGTAAAGCGTTTTTCATCGGTGATTTGCTTAATCATTTTCCCTTGAGGGTCTATTTCCTTTACGAATTCGGAGATAAAGGAAAGCCTCCACTTTTTCTCTTGTACAAAAGCTACCAATACCCCATCTACATTGTATTTGTAGATGTTAGCCATGAGCTTTCTAAGGCCTACTTTGTTACGGTATAGGAGCATATCCTCGGAGATATTCACCTGATAGATACCGATAAGCCTCTCATCGGAAGTAAGGTAGCTTCCCAGTTCGTAGGCTTCTTTTACCTTGTCATGGCTTATAGCAATCCTCTGTGGCGCGCTAAGAATCCCCTCATCGGAGGAGCTGTCTTTCTCATGGAAAAGTTGGGTAAGGAAGTCTGTCCAATCTTTTTGGTTATAGGGGTGGGCTAATATATCTTTTAAATCTTTCATTATTTTATAAATGTTTCACTGATTACTATTTCTGGTGTAAAATCTATCATTTTTTCTTTTTGCTCTTTGGTTTCCTCAAAGGATGCTGTGGCATATTTCTTGGTCATGGTCAAGATCATATTTTGTACTTGGCCATAGGTAATTTTTTGTTTTTCAAGCTGTTGTCTTATTTTTTTAATCTCATTAGGAATAGCGGTAAAAGTACCTTTGTCAATGAGCTTAGATAATTGATCACAAGCTATTTTTACTTCTTCTTGATGGGAAATACTTTTGATTTCTCTTAAGAATTTTTTGGCATGCATGGTATTTCCATCTGCTTTATCTACGGAAGTTACCATATGGGTATGGGCATGAGAGAGGTCTTTCTCAAAGGACTGTTGCGCCAAATTTACATCAGTGTAATGAGAAATGGGAAGCTCATATCCTTTTTCTGTAAAGGAGGCTTCAAATCGTTCTGCGGCCTCTAAGAAATCAATATTCTCTACTTCTTTTTGTGCATTGACTCTGTAAAATTCTCTTTTATAAGGAGATTTCATAAAGATAATGGAACCGTCCTTGACGTCGTCAAAGGAAGTATTTTTATTTTTACGGGCAGTACGCGCTTTGAAAGGAATCTTGGCAATTCTTTTGAACTCCGAAGGGTGTGCATCCTTGAACTCACGTACCAGACGTAGGTAATATAATCGCTTATCTTCTTCGCCTTCTTCACCTTCCTTGAAGAGTTCGAATTGTTCAACCAACTCTTCTTTGGTAAATACTTGGGCATCTTCTCCGAAAGCGGAATGAAAACCTTGTAGCTTGACATAGGCTTTCTTGTAGAGGCGGATTTCCTCATCTCCCTGAGCTGAAGGATAGAATAGATAGTTATAGATCACCCCTGTTTCGCTTCCTATTCGGTTGATACGTCCTAAGCGTTGCATAAGTCGGGTAGCATTCCAAGGGGTATCATAATTTAGAAGTACATTGGCACGATGTAGGTTAATCCCTTCGGCAAGTACGTCGGTAGTGATGAGTATCTTCAAGTCATTCTTACGCCCTTTGGTATAGTTGGCATCAAAATTGGCCTGAATTTGCTCAAAGACTTTGTTTCTATTTTCAGAAGAAATTTTTAAAATCTTCTTAGGGTCAATTACTTCAGAAAGTTTTTCATTTAAATAGTTAGCCGTATCATTACTTTCGGTAAAAATAATAAGTTGTTGAGAAGGATTTTTGTCTCTATCTAATAAAACAGTATCTAAAATATCAAATAATTTTTCTATCTTAGGATCATTAGTAACATTTTTCCATTCTTCAACAAGGTTTTTCAATGATTTAGCATCCTTTTCAAGTCCTATAAGGAAGGAAGGGTCGAAATCATCCGCAGAGAAAATGTTGTTTCTTGCATTCTCTACATTCTTTGATAGAACAATTTCGTCAATTTCCTCTTCGGAAAGGCCTTTTTCAAATAAGGCATTGATATTCAGATCAGGGGCTATATATACCTTGTTGTTGGCAAACATCTCGATCATTCGCTGGGTGGATTTCAGTAGATTTTCCAAGGTGTTTTTGAAAGCAACAAAGCTACTTTCCAAACGCTTGACCATAAGGGTTTTCATAATGGCAGCCAAGGATTGTGATACTCTTTCTGCTTGGCTATAGTATTCCTCTTGGATATCTTTCTTTAAGAAACGAATCGCTTGGTAGCGATAATAATTGATTTTGTCATCATCGGTTAGGGATAGAATAGTCTTGTAAAAAAGTTTGCTGATAGTTGGGTTAAGATAATATTCTATGGTCTGTAATGGGGCGATCTCTGGGAAAATAATACCTTGTTGCTTGATGTCCTCTAAGTACTTAGGATATTTCTTAAGGTCTCTTCGGGTACGGCGTACCGTAATTTCGGCAATTACTTTCTCACGTATTTGTTTGTATATCTCACGTATTGCTTCTATATCAGTAGTTTTGGCATCCATAATCTCCCTATATTTCTGTATCAGAGGAGAGAAGAAGTGCTGCAGGTTACTTACTTTTTCAAGGGTACTCTTACGGATATCCTGAAATAATTGTAGTTGGTAATACAAGTCTTCAGGGCGGTTATTCAGTGGTGTAGCTGAAATAAGGATTACTTTCTTTTTGTCTCCTTCTATAAGGCCTTCATTACTTCGGGGTATTTTACAGATGCGTTGCAGATGATTAAATCCTTGTGAGGTATGATTGCGATATTTGTGAGCCTCATCTACAAGAATAAGATCATATTCATCTACCTCCCAGTAGTTGTCTAAGTCAGTGCCATCGGCTATTTTACTAAGGCTTCCGTTGGTGATGAACTTCGTGTTTTTGTCCAAACGGAAGGACTTGAAAGTTTGTTTCCAGTTACTCTCTACCGCAGGAGGGGTCACTACCAAAATCTTTGTTTGTTCAAAACCATTGGCAATACAAAACCGTTTGGCAATCATGGAAGCGACAAGAGTTTTCCCCAGTCCTACCACATCGGCTAAAAAGAAACCATTATGCTTTAGAAGCATGTCAAACCCTTGGTTTACAGCGTCTATCTGATAGCTTAGTTTCTTATAATTTGACGGTAAATCACCAATGGTATTGGGATCATAATCTATATTCTTTCCAAAGTATTCTATAAGTAGCTTGATGAATAGGTCAAAGGGGGTAAACTCTTGCCCTATATAAGTATTCTTGACAAACGATTGTACATCGGTAGGTTCTAGTATGTCTGAGTTCGCCCATAATTTAGCAAATTCATCTTTGGCAAATTGTACATCATCAAAATCTTTTAAGGCAATATTGAGTTCATAATTAGGAGCTTTCTTACTTCCAATACCAGCATCAGTAAGGTTAGACGATCCCATAATAACCCAACCATCGGTATATTCACTATGTTCTTTAGGTAATAGGATATAGAACTTAGCATGAATAGAATGGCTATTGTGAATACGTACCTCAATACGTTTGTCAGCTATATCTTGTATAAAGCTTAAGATACTATCTTCAACCTCTTTGGTATATTTAGCCTCTTTGATATCCTTGATAAACTCTTTTTCAAACTCCTCTTTGGTTTTATTAGCATTGCTAAAGTAGATCATACCACGCCTTTGGGCTTCGAAGACAAGGTTATCTACATTGATACCTACTAAGATTTTGATTTCTTCTACTTCTTTGAGTATCTCACGCATTTTGAAATAGCCAGAAGAGCGAAAATAGGCGGAAACAGCCTGAAATGAATGAGGTTTCATGGCCTTGAGGATACCTTCAAACTTCTTGAATAAGGTATTTCCTTCTGTATTGGTAAAAAATTTTGAACTCACGGGTAATGTGTTAATCTGTTAATTTATCAATGAGCTAATGAACTCATTATAATACTGTTTTGAAATTAAGATTTCCTGATTTGTCTAAGCCTGCATAGAGGGCATATATTTCTTCTCCCTCAATATAGGGGCATTCTCTATGGTAATAAATACGTCCTGTAAAGCTAAGGTCTTTTAATTTTACATTCATATATTTTTCTGTTATCTGGGTAATGATGACAGCATGTACTTCTTTTTTTCTAAGTTCTTTGTATTCGGGATTATGAATCTTTTTTATGAGTTTGGCCTCTGTGTTTCCATTTTTCTTTACCTTAAGGTAAAAAGTTATCAGAGAGTTATCTTCAGGGGGTAAAAATATGGGATAAAATGTCTCCGCCACATGAAATCGTAAATGGGTATCAATCTCCTTTACCCAAAAATAATTCAGATTAACTTTGAAAAAGCCATAGTACTCTTTTTCAGGGGTGTGTTCCTGAATAAGTTTGTCAAGTGTTTTATTTTCTACAAATCTAATAATGTTAGCAAAGGAATAAGGTGCTCCATTGCGATTAACAGAGGATTCTATAAGGAATACAACTTTGTCATCTATATTTAGTTTGGAGGGTCTTTTCTTATTTTTCCTAATTTTTGATCCATAATAAATTATGGATTGTTCTATGTTATTTTCATCTGTATAGAGAAGCACTCCTTTGTGGTCATCTATTATTTTCTTAATAATACCTATATATTCCCTTTCCATACAGATTTATTAGATTAGTCTTCATTTTTTACATTTAAGCCGCTGCAAAGATACTACATTTCCCCTTAAAAGTCAAGGAAAAACCTGCTTAGAAGTAAGAATTACGCAATAAAAAAGGCTGCCGTTGAGGCAACCTTTTTCTTAAAATAGAGGATTAAAATTTATAGGAAACTGTCACATTTATGTTGCGGGGAGCACCAGGGAAGGAGCGTAGTTTGTCATAGCCGCCTACCCAATGGGTTTTGTTCAGTACATTGTTGAGGTTCAGTTGGAGCTGTATTTGGTTGATCTTGTAGTAGAGTACCGCATTCACCAGACCATAACCAGGGTATACAGTGGTGTTGGCTCGGCGGCCTACCTGTCCGTAGCGCTCGGTGACAAAGTTGTACCCAGCCCCCAGGCCTAAGTGCTTGAGAGGACCTTCGGTGATGATGTACTTTGTCCAGATATTCCCCGAATGGCGAGGGGTAGAGGGGCGCTGCATATCAAAGTCCTTTTCGCTATTGCTGGCGGTCTTGGTGATACGGGCATCTATATAAGCGTAGCTGGCCAAGATACTCCAGTTAGGGGCGATTTCTCCTGCTAGGTCAAACTCGAATCCGTTGGACTCCTCCTCACCAATTTGCATTTTGTAATCAGGCTTACCAGGCACCGCAGGGGAAGCAGGGTAAAGGGTGTTCTGCTGGATAATCTTGAAGACGGAGGCGGTAGCACTCAGGCGCCTGTTGAACCAATCCGTCTTAAGCCCAGTTTCGAAGAGCTCGCTATAGACAGGGTCGAAGGGGCCTCCATAGCGGTCAGGATCGGACTGGTTATCAGCACTCTGTGGCTCGAAGCCTTTCATCCAAGTGGAGTAGAAGTTGATGTTATCCGTAGCGGTAATGACCAGACCTACACGAGGTATAAGGGCTTGCTGTTTTATGGTTTCCTCATTGTTTTGTTTATAGTTGAGGAAGTCTTGGAAGAACTCTTTACGAAGGCCTAGGAGCACTTTTACGATACTGAATTCCAATTGTTCTTGTAGATAAATCCCATGAGAGGTCTGTAGGGTGGGTTTGGTATTACCAGCGGTAAAGATATATTTGTTGGTCTCTTTCATGGCGTTACCAGCGGTGGGATTGTTTAGGTCAAATACAGCCACATTGGTCAGCGGTTTGTTGTTGGCATCCACTACATAGGTATTGAGTTTGGCAGGATCAAAGGAGGTGGTAGTCTTTCCATTTTTAAGCAAATAGCCTCCTGCGGTCAGTTGGGAGGCACCAGGAAGTTGTTCTACTTGGAAGTAGTCATAACCTACCAAAAGAGTGTGTTTTACGGGGCCTGTGGTAAAGTTGTAGTTGAAGTAGTTATTAAAGCTATTGTTGCGGAAAGTACGTTGTCTTAGCAGTGCCTGCATCAGGATTTTGCTTTGGTCACCTGTGTTGGCTTTGTTCCCTTGTTGCATATAGTAGCTATTGGCTTGGTTATGCTCTCTGAGGTCTTCGCTATAGGAGGAGTTCAGGTAGGTACTATTGAAGGAAAGGTCTTCAGTGATCTTGTGAGTAAGCCCTAAGGTGACATTCACTTGGGTTTCTCTTAGGAAATCATTGGTTGCACTGAGCGAGCGGGTGATAGGTACTGAGTAGAGGTCGGCATCGCCAAAGATAGTTTGTCCGCGGTCTACCTTACCGTCTAAGCGATAGTAAGTTATATCTACATTGAAGCGGGTTTTCTCATTGGGAATAAAGGAGAAAGAGGGGGCAATGGTGAGGGTGTTACGCCCTTGTAGGTCGCGATACCCATCGGTAGTTTCATAGCCGAGGTTCAGGCGGTAGAGTAGGCTTTTGCTTTCGTTCAAGGGGCCAGTGAAGTCGCCATAGCTCTTGAGTGTACCCCAGCTACCAGTGTTTACTGAAACGGAATGTTGGCGCTCCAAGAGTGGTTTCTTGGTCACTCGGTTGATGATACCTCCAGGGGCAGCATTGCCAAAGAGGGCAGCGGCAGGGCCTTTGATGACTTCCACGCGCTCTATATTGGCCAAGGAAGAGGCTGACCAAAGGCTGGTTTGGGCACGCATTCCATTGAGCAAGTTACCTGAATTGCGGTTCCCTGTGGTGCGGAAACCACGGATACTAAAGTCGTTATAGGTGGTGTATTGGCTTACCCCACTGACGTTCTTTACCACATCATTCACTGTGGAGGCACCTTGGTCAAGGATTACCTCTTTGGTGACATAATTGATGGTTTGGGGAATGTCACGGATCGCGGTGGCCGTCTTGGTACCAGAGAAAGAAGTGGTGTTCTTGTAGGAACTTTCTCGGCGACCAATGATCTCTACTTCTTGGAGCTGTTGGGCTTCTTCCTGAAGGGTAATATCCAAGTGGGTATGGGTACCCGATGGGTTAGGTGTTACGTCAAAGTCTTGCTTTACCGTTTGGTAGCCTAAGTAGCTAAATACAAAGGTCTGCTTTCCTACAGGGACATGATGGACTTCATAGAAGCCTTTTTCATTGGTAGACGCCCCTTTGGTGGTGCCTTCTAAGATGACACTTACCCCTAAGAGGGGCTGGCCTTGTGTGTCGGTAACACGTCCGCGTACCGAGATCGCCTCTTGGGCAAGTAACGAGGGGATTATGCAGAGGAATACTCCCCAGAATAATAGATATTTACGCATATAAATAATGGTTATTTAAACTAATTCAAAATAATAATTTCGGGGTGCAAAAATAGTACATTTCTATGTTTTTTTAGTTATATAAAAGTTAATTTTTTTAGGTCTTGTAGAACTTGTAAATTCTTTGTTTAAGTTTTACAAGTGGTTGATAATTAGTTATTTATTTAAGTTTCGCAAGCTCTATAACTTACTGATTCTCAAAACATCCCCCCTACCCCCCCTCAAGGGGGGAGTTAGTAAGTAATAGAGGTTCAATAAGTTATAGAAGGGAAATTTTCTAATTTGATAAACAAATTAGGCTATTTCTACGCCCTTAAAGACACATACTCCGCTCTCGCAACCCACATACTCTGCTCCAAGTATTCGCAGACTATCCTTTGGAAGTGGGGGGAGGTTTTTACAAATAATTGATTATTAGTTTTTTATAATTATAATAATAGCCTAAAAACGACTTGCGAAACTTAAATAGTATAATTGATTTTGCGAAGAATGAGTTAATTAACAATTAACAATTAACAATTGACAATTAATTTCGTACTTTTGCGCGTTTGTAAAGTTCAATCCATGATCAAGATAAAAACAAGAGAACAAATAGAGATTATGTACGAGAGTGCCCAGGTGGTCTCTCGCACCTTAGGCATGTTGGCCAAGGAAATAAAACCTGGTGTAACTACCTTATACTTAGACAAATTGGCAGAGGATTATATCCGCTCTCAGGGGGCTAAGCCTGGTTTTTTGGGCTTATATGATTTTCCTAATACACTCTGCGTGAGTCCCAATGCTCAGGTAGTACATGGGATTCCTAACAACAAGCCTTTGAAGGAAGGGGATATTATCTCCATAGACTGTGGGGCACTGAAGAATGGCTACTATGGTGACCATGCTTATACGTTCCCTGTAGGGGAGGTAAGCCCTGAGGTGGCACAACTGCTAAAGGTAACCAAGGAATCGCTCTATATGGGCATTCGTGAGTTTAAGCTCGGCAATAGGGTAGAGGATGTAGGCTATGCCATACAGACCTATTGCGAAAAGCATGGCTATGGAGTAGTACGTGAGCTGGTAGGGCATGGCGTAGGAACCAAAATGCACGAAGACCCTGAAATGCCTAACTATGGCAAGCGAGGCCGCGGAAAAAAGTTTGTTGAGGGTATGGTGGTAGCTATAGAACCGATGATCAATATGGGGACTAAGAACATCAACCAATTGCGTGATGGCTGGACGATTCTCACCCGCGATGGTAAGCCTTCGGCACACTTTGAGCATGATGTAGCACTGGTAGAGGGCAAGCCTAAGTTGCTTTCTACTTTCAAGTATATCTATGAGGCGCTGGGTATCCAGAGCCATGAGGAGGACGAATTTTTGTATAAATAATGCGGCTGATTAAGACGATACTCAATACGATTCCACGCCCTTGGCTTATTCGTGCCAGCTATTGGGTGCGGCCACTCTTGGCGTTTTATTACAAGGGTGATCGCTATACCGATCCGATAGATGGGCGTAGCTTCCGCACTTTTCTGCCCTATGGCTATGGCAAGGTGCGTGAGGGGGTACTCTCACCCTCTACGCTTTCGCTGGAGCGACATAGGTTGTTGTGGCTGTATCTCAAACGGAAAACAGATTTTTTTTCTGCACCACTCAGGGTGTTGCATATTGCCCCAGAACAAGCGTTTTATAAGCGGTTTAGGCAGCAGGCTAATTTGGAGTATATCACCTCCGACCTATATTCGCCCTTGGCTGATGTGAAAGCGGATATCTGTGCCTTACCGTTTGAGAATGAGCAGTTTGATGTGGTTCTCTGCAACCATGTCTTAGAGCATATCCCCGATGATACGCAGGCCATGCGAGAGCTCTACCGAGTGCTCAAGAAAGGCGGTTGGGGGATCTTCCAAGTACCCCAAGAGATAGAGCGGGCAGAGACCTTTGCCGATGATTCTATTACCGACCCCAAGGAGCGGGCGCGTATTTTTGGACAATATGACCATGTGCGGATCTATGGTATGGATTACTTTGACAAATTGCGAAGTATAGGCTTTTCGGTATTGCCCTTGCCCTGCACGGAGGTAGCCACTGCCGAGGAAATAGAAAAATACAGATTGGTAAAAAATGAAATACTCCCTATCTGCTCTAAGTAGTAGGGAGTATTTTTATAGGTAGAGGCGCAATTTATGGCGTCTTTTTTATGTAAAGAAAACAATGAGCAGCTGGGCGACCATAATACGCATAAAGGTAGTAAGTGGATATACACTGGCGTAGGTGAGCGCAGGTACATCAGAGCCTGTCATGTCGTTGGCAAAAGCCAAAGCAGGAGGGTCGGTGGAGGCACCTGCCAAAAGCCCACAAGTCTCTAAGTAGTTGAGCTTACCCTTCCAGCGAGAGAGCCAAGCGGTAACCACGAGCGGTACTAAGGTGATAATAGCACCTAGTCCCATCCAGAAGAAGCCATCGCCCTCGGTAAGGGTGCTGATAAAGCTCTTACCTGCATCTAAGCCTACACTGGCCAAGAAGAGGACGATTCCTATTTCACGAATCATCAGGTTGGCACTCTGGGACACATAGTGAGTAACCGAAAGGCGTCCGCCATAACGGCTGATGAGAATGGCCACGATCAGCGGCCCGCCTGCCAACCCTAATTTCACGGGGACAGGTACTCCAGGGATATGGAAAGGAATACTGCCGACTAAGACCCCTAAGGTGATTCCTAAGAAGAGTTCGGCTATATGTGGAGTGCTTAGGCGTTTCTTGGAGTTACCAAATTCTTTGGTAGCAATCTTTAGTTGCTCTTCGCTACCTACGACAGTAATGGTATCACCAAATTGTAACTTGGTATCAGGAGAGGCAACAAACTCCATCCCTGCTCTATACACACGAGTAACTGTAACTCCAAAACGTTCGTATATATTCATTTCGGATAGTTTCTTAGTGTAAGCCTCTTTTTGGGTTACATTGATACGACGAGAGATGAGTTTTTTATTCTTAGTATCCTCAGGGAAGTATTCTTCGGTCTTAACGGATGTTCCGATGAGGTTGCTGAGTTTTTCGCTATATTGCTTATCTACGACAAAAAGAATGATGTCCCCTTTGTCCAAGGTGATATGGTCATTGGCCAAAATCACTTCTCCTTTTTTGAAGATACGAGAGCAGATAAAGTTGAAGTCTAAAGTCTGGTGAATGGCATTGAGTTTTTTGCCAAAAAGAGCCGGGTTTTCTAGCTCAAAGGCTACTCGTACAATGGTGGAATGCTCTCCACGATGGCGGAAACTGTGTAGTCGCTTTTCGGCTTCTATATTAATCTTGGCGAAGGCTTTCATGCCGAGCATCGCAAGAATAATCCCCAATACCCCAAAGGGATAAGCTACCGCATAGCCAGTGGAGAGTACCGAGTCGGATACAGTAGCGCCTAAATCGCTTAGTGTAGCCTGAGCGGCTCCCAGTCCAGGGGTGTTGGTAACAGCCCCGGACATGATCCCTACCATAGTAGGCATGTCAATTCCTGTGAGATAGTGAATGGCAATCACCGTGAGCATACATAGTGATACGGCCAATACTGCCAAGGCGTTGAACTTAATCCCTTCTCGCTGGAAGGAGGCAAAGAAACCAGGGCCTACTTGTAGTCCTATTGTATAGACAAATAGGATCAGTCCGAATTCCTTTATAAAATGTTGTACTTCACCATTGATAGTGAAGCCAAAATGAGAGGCCGCAATACCTGTGAAAAGCACACAGGCAATACCGAAGGAAATCCCCCCGATGCGGACTTTTCCCAGCGCTACCCCTGCGGCAATGACAATACTATAGATGATCACCGTATAGGCCACACTCTCGTGGTTGGTCATTAAGTTATAAAACCAGTCCATAAAAAATAGTTCTTAATAGTTTTGAGTTTTGAGTTCTTAGTTCTTAGTTAATTAATCATTAAACATTAATCATTAATTTTAGTCTCCCTTCTCTTTAGACAAAAATCCTTTGTCTAAGCTATTAACGTCTAAGGCATTGGCAATAAGCTCCTCGTTCTCTGCTCTTCTTCTGTATATGTCTATAGCGGTATAGACGGCTTGGCGGAAGGAGCTTTCGTCGGCGATACCTTTGTCAGCGATAGCATAGGCGGTACCATGGTCAGGGGAGGTACGTACTTTAGAAAGTCCTGCGGTGAAGTTGACCCCCTTGCCGAAGGACATCATCTTGAAAGGAATGAGTCCTTGGTCGTGATAAGGAGCGATAATTCCGTCAAAGTGCTTATAGTCAGAGACAAAGAAGCTATCAGCACTGTAAGTACCGAAGACTAAGATGCCTTCTTTGTAGAGCTTTTGCACCACAGGGTGTATGATTCTCTCTTCCTCATTGCCTATAACGCCTTGGTCTCCGCAGTGGGGATTGATACCCAAGACAGCTATTTTAGGGCGAATAATACCAAAATCCATACGCAAAGAGGCTTCCATAAGGCGGATTTTTTTCTCGACTAGGGCAGGAGTTATATGCTTTACGACATCTTTGAGAGGTACATGGTCAGTGAGTAGCCCCACACGTAGCTCGTCCGATACCATGAACATCAGGCTATCGCCTGCTAGCTCTTGTGCTAAGTAGTCGGTATGTCCAGGGAAGTGAAAACTCTCGGATTGGATATTTTTCTTATTGATAGGGGCGGTTACTAGTACATCTACCGCGCCCTCCTTTAGGGCAGCCACTGCTGCGGTGAGAGAGTCCAAAGCACACTGACCACTCTCAGGAGTAGGGGTGCCCAACTGGATAGCGGGAAGCTCCCGCCATATATTCATGACATTGAGTTTGTGGTCAATAATAGAGTTCAGATGTACGATGCCATTGTAGGTGAAATCAATACCAAATTGTTTTTTCCCAAAAGCAATGACTTTGTTCGAGGCAAAGAGCACAGGCGTACAGAAGTCCAACATGCGTTCATCGGCAAAGGTCTTCATTACCACTTCCAAACCTACTCCATTGAGATCCCCTATGGAAACTCCTATACGAATATTTGTTTTTTCGGCCATTTTTTTGTTAATTTGCAGCGTATTTCAGCGTACGCGTTTTGAGGTGCAAAAATACGTAATTTTATTGAAAATGTTTACAGGAATTGTTGAAAAAATTGGTAGCGTGGCAAAAATAACTTCCCAAGGGAAGAACCGCCACTTTTTTATAGAAAGCGAGCTTGCCGCTGCGCTTAAGATAGACCAGAGTGTAGCACACAACGGGGTATGCCTTACTGTAGTAGGGATTGAGGGCAATATATACGAGGTGGTAGCTATAGATGAAACCCTTCGAAAGACCGCCTTAGGCTCTTGGCAGGTAGGAGACAAGGTCAATCTCGAACGCGCCATGAAGCTCGGCGACCGCTTGGACGGGCATATTGTACAAGGGCATGTGGATCAGGTGGGCATTTGCCATGCTATTGAGGACGCCGAGGGCAGTCGTGTCTTTACCTTTCACTACGATCCTTCCTTGGGGAATATGACCATAGAAAAAGGCTCTATTACTATCAATGGGGTGAGCCTTACGGTGGTAGGTTCACGAAAAGGAGCCTTCTCCGTAGCGGTGATTCCTTATACTTATGAGCATACTTGTTTCCATACCCTTGGGGTAGGGGACAAGGTCAATTTGGAATTTGACGTCATAGGTAAGTATGTCTTGGCCAAGATCGGAGCTTTAGAACTTAAAATCTAATGGTTATGAAAAAGGTGTGTATGAGTTTGTTTTTCCTACTCTTCTCAGGGGCTATGGTGGCACAAGATGGTCTTTTTATGGGCTTGGGAGTAGGGGCAGCGTTCCCTTTGGGGGAGAATCAGCAGGCGGGGGTTATGCTAAACCCTGTATCGGTGAGCCTACAGTTGGGACATGAAGGGAGCTTTTTAGGGCTTACCGCAGGCTTTTTAATAGCTTCAAAAAGCCAATATCCTGTGCACTATCAGCGAGATACAGGAGAGAAAAAATACGTCTATGACTATACGAAAGGAACGTTTTCCTCCGCTCCTCTCTATGAGCATTTTACCTCCGAGAAGAATAGCCTCTCAGGCGTATTTGTCCTTTTGGAATATACGCATCCTTTTTGGGAGAATGAGCAGTATCACCTTGGTGGCTTGGTTTCCATAGGAGGCTGTGGGGTGAGTTTCACGCCCAAGGATGAGGGACTAAAGGATAGAAAAGACTTGGATAAGAACGAGAAAACACGTATGGTCTTCGCCTTAGGCGTACAAAATACCTTTGAGTTAGAGCGACATATCATACAACTGAGCCTTCAGTATTTTCTGCAAAACCCGACCCTCTCAGGTGTAATGCCCTCTCTTAAGGGCAATTATTTTCTGATGAGAGTAACCTTTTCAGGAAGATGGTGGAGCTAATAACTAATGACCAACGACTAATGACCAGTGACTAATGACAAACGACTAATGACCAATGACTAATGACTAATGATCAGTGACTAATGACCAGTGACTAATGACTAACAACTAACCACTAATCACTAAAAACTAGAGAAATGACAAATAAAATTCCCCAAGAATGGAACGTTTATAGAAGCTGGATTGATGACGACCCAGCAGTGTTCCGATTGAACTTAGCCCTTAATGAAGTAGCACCCATAGAGGGCTTCTCCTATTGTGTAAAAATCACAGTGGTACTCAAAGATCCTGACAAAAATGGCTTCTCTTCCGATGAGGAGCGTCCTACCATTTATGCGATAGGGGACAAGATATTTCGTCCCTTGCAGTCCGATAAGGATATATTGGTAGCGGTGCTTACTGCGCGGGGCGAAGTTACTTGGTATTTCTATTCTCAGGCACCTGAGGCACTGCAAGAGCGCTTAAGCGCTACTTGGGATAGTAGCATGGGTTACACCTATCAGGTGGAGTGTTCCGAGGATAAGCAATGGAATTTCTTCCTAAAAGGCTTATATCCCAATATTTACGAAAAGCAGACTATCTATAATAGGGAGATACTTTATGCTTGTCAAGAGAATGACGACCAAGTGGAGGTGCCACGCCCTATAGAGCATTGGCTTTATTTTGATACCGAGCAGGATATGCTCAGCGCTATAGAAAAAGCAGCTGCTTTGGGCTTTACCGTGTATAGTAGTGAAAAAGTAGAGGCTGAAGAAGGTGAAGAGGATTTGGAGGACTTGGGCTATCGCCTCATCCTCTCCAAGGAAAATACGCCTATTGATATAGATGGCGATACATGGGACTTGATAGATATTGCATTAGACACCCATGGAAACTACGATGGCTGGGAAACTATTTTGGTAACAGAAAAAACAAATTAATTATACCAAATCAAATGAAAAAGATTATTTATATTCTGGTAGCATCATTGCTTGTAAGTTGTAATTTTTTCAAATCTTCTTCCTCTGAAATGACAGAAGAACCTCCTGTCATAACAGAAGATGAAGTAACACAAGAGAATACAGAAGATGATTATATTCCTAATATTCCTGATGGAGTAAAAGATATTGCCTTCAAAAGAGAGAAAGGGGAGGCTATCCTTATGGGGGATACTATTGCTACTTATGATAAAAAAGGGAAATTCTTGGAGTATCGCATGGATCTGGATCGGAAATTTGTTACAATCAAGGCAATTTCAGAGCTAATGTATAATGATACCCAAGAATATTGTAATGAGTATCATTTTGTAAAAGCAGAACTGCCCAATGGAGAACCACTTATTCTAGATGGAAGGCGTGTCTATAAGCTTCAAGAAAAACCTTTCGAAAAAGTTTTCGATGCTTCACAGGCAATTCGGATTTATCGGACAGAATACTATGGGGTAGGAGTCTTCGATGAGGATGGGCTTACTGGTTGTGAAGCTCCTTTTGATCCTGTGGTATTGGTTACTATAGATGGTTTTAAGGGACTAGTTACTTTAGAGAAAAATGATTTCGCTCTTGAAGCCTTTGGGTATGACCATTCATCAAGAAAAAAAGTAGATTTCTTTGAACTTGCTGAAAATGAAGGATTTGGTGATGAAGTGAAAAAAGCAACACAAACCCCCGATGGGATTGTCCTTGCTATACACAGAGATTTTCAAGAAGGATATACCGATTATAAAGTACTCATAACCAAAGAAAAAGACACGTATAGTGCCGTCTATTTAGACTTTCCTGAAACAAAATATGATGAGTAATGGAAGTAGATTTCAAGCAGAAAAAGCTCCAGCAGCATAAGAACCTAGCCTTAGGTCTCTTACTACTGATGTTAGTACTCTATATAACAGCGGTTATTTGCCAGCGCAAAGCCCACCAGTGGAGTTGGGTGGGCTATCTGAAGGCTTTTTCGGAGGCGGCTATGGTCGGAGCACTGGCGGACTGGTTTGCCGTGGTGGCACTCTTTCGCCGTCCTATGGGGCTGAATATTCCGCATACCAACCTCATTGAGGCCAGAAAGAATGATATAGGCGAGAACTTAGGAGCCTTTGTGGTGGAAAACTTTCTAAAATCCCAACAAATACGCCCTTATATCACCAAGATTAAGCCTTCTTCTTTTGTTTTGGACTGGCTTTCTAAGGAAAACACTTCTGCCCAGCTGACGGCTTTTATAGAAAGCTATCCACTTCATACCAAAGCCAGCGCGCTTTTGGTACAATTCTTGAAAGAACACAAGCATGAGGGCTTACTCTCTGAGGCGCTTAAGAAAGTAGCCACTTATCTCGATACGCATCGCCAGATATTGGAGCGCCAGATTGATGACCAGTTTCCTATGCTTGTCCCCGCCTTTATCAGAGAAGCAATAGCCGAAAAGGTAGCCGAAGGGCTTTATCAATATATACTCAAAATGGCACAAGAGCCCTCCCATCCTGTCCGAAAGGAGATTACAGGGGAGCTTTATGACTTTGCCCAGAGACTGGATACCCCCCAATGGCAGCAGCAACTAACGGCTTTGCTCCAAAAGGGGATCGCGCACCTTACCGAGGAGCTACGAGCCAATACCGCTTTACAATCTCAAATAGATGCTTGGTTGCAGAAGATCGCCTATCAGTTTGTTTTAAGGAACAAGCAGGAGGTAGGTCGCCTTATTTCCGCTACGGTAGCGCAGTGGGAGGGGCATCAGCTGAGTGAGAAATTGGAATTGGAGGTAGGCAAGGACTTACAATTTATTCGTGTCAATGGTACTTTAGTGGGGGGATTGGTAGGTTTGATAATTTACTTTATCACACAGCTTTTCTAAAAGCTAAATTTTGACTATCTTTGCACCCTGAAAAAGAGTCTTATATGAATTTTGAATTACTATCTACAGATGCCGCCACTTGTGCCCGTGCAGGGCGTATCACTACCGATCATGGGGTGATAGAAACGCCTATCTTTATGCCCGTGGGTACGGTGGCTTCTGTCAAGGGAGTACAACAGAGGGAACTGTCCGAGGATATCAATGCGGATATTATCCTTGGAAATACCTATCACCTCTACCTGCGCCCGACCACTTCTATACTGGAGCAGGCGGGGGGCTTACATAAGTTTATGCACTGGGACAGAAATATCCTTACCGATAGCGGGGGATATCAGGTATATTCTTTTTCCAGCACCCGAAAGATAAAGGAAGAAGGCGTGCGATTCAAAAGCCATATTGACGGCTCGTATCACTTTTTTTCTCCTGAGAAATCTATGGAAATACAGCGTAGCATAGGGGCTGATATTATCATGGCCTTTGACGAATGTACACCCTATCCTTGCGAATATCCCTATGCCAAGCGCTCTATGCACATGACGCATCGTTGGCTGGATCGCTGTATCAGTTACTTGCAGGAGAACGCGCCTAAGTATGGTTACCATCAGTCTCTTTTCCCTATTGTACAGGGTTCCGTATATCCTGACTTGCGCCGTGCCTCTGCTGAATATATCGCCTCCAAAGGGGCTGATGGAAATGCTATAGGCGGGCTCTCGGTAGGAGAACCAGCTGAGAAAATGTACGAGATTACCGAACTGGTTTGCGATATTCTTCCCAAGGATAAGCCTCGATACCTTATGGGAGTGGGTACACCTATCAATATCTTGGAGAATATTGCCTTGGGCGTGGATATGTTTGACTGCGTGATGCCAACCCGCAATGCACGCAACGGTATGCTCTTTACCGCTCATGGTACCATTAATATAAAAAATAAAAAGTGGGAAAACGATTTTTCACCTATCGATGAAAATGGTTATACCTTTGTAGATACTTACTATACCAAGGCTTACCTGCGCCATCTCTTTGCCGCTGAGGAGTCCTTAGGTAAGCAAATCGCCTCTATTCACAACTTGGGCTTCTACCTTTGGCTGGTGCGTGAGGCAAGGAAACATATTTTGCAAGGCGATTTCTCCCAGTGGAAAAACCAAATGGTCAGCCAGATGAATAACCGTTTGTAATCCCAGCGAAACTTTACTCAAGGAATGAAAATAATTGACCGATACATACTCAAGCGTTATTTCCTGACGTATTCTGCCCTCTTCCTGATGTTTATCCCCATCGGGATTTTGGTGGATTTCGCCGAGAAAAACCAGAAGATGACAGAGAACAATGCCCCCACTGAGGCGATTTTGAAGTATTATGCCAACTTTGTGGTGCATTTTGCCAACATTCTTTATCCAATCTTCCTCTTCCTCTCGGTGATATGGTTCACCTCCAAGCTGGCCGAGAAGACGGAGATTGTAGCCATGCTTAGTTCGGGGATTTCCTACAACCGTTTCTTGCGTCCTTATTTCTTTGGGGCGACCATACTTTCGGCTTTCGTGCTGGTGATGGGAATGTTTGTAGTACCTTACTCCAGTGGGGTGTACAATGAGTTCTATGGGACTTATCTCTCCCCTGGCTTGTATTCCAAAGGGAATAACCTCTTTAACCAGATTAATGACAACGAATATATTTATGTCAGTGATTTTGATGCTAATAAGAATGAAGGAGATAACTTTGTCTTAGAGCGGTTTAATGGCCTTACCCTAACCGACAAGATTACAGCTTCGACCATTAAGTGGGTAGAGAAAGATAGTATAAAGACCTATGAACTATATAATTACACCCATCGCAAGGTAGGAGAGTTGGACGATATCTATGAGGAAGCCTATCAGAAAGATACCTTACTCAACTTCAAAACTACCGACCTACTCCCGATAGAATACGCCGCTGAGACGAAGAATTTCTTTGAGCTAAACAAGTTTATCGCTCAGGAGCGCCAAAAGGGTTCGCCTAATATTCGCATCTATGAGCTGGTGTATTACCGCCGTTGGGCAGCGATTTTCAACGTATTTATATTGACAGTCATAGGAGTTGCGGTTTCCTCGGTCAAGAAGCGAGGTGGTATGGGAGTCAATCTGGCCTTTGGGGTGCTCATCGGGTTCTCTTACGTGTTCTTTGAGCGTGTCTTTGGGATCATGGCGGAGAAGTCAGGGATTACCCCCCTTATGGCGGTGATTATCCCCAATGTGATGTTTGCTCTTTTGGCAGTTTATATGATACGAAAATCAAGGAGGTAGGTTATGAAAAACTATGTGTTATTTCTCATAAGTGTGTTATCTTCTTCGTGTTTAGTTTCACGAATGGCAAGTCCGACCATAGTAGGGAGGGTATTGGATTACTATGACAATCCTATTGCACAATGTCAGGTAGGGGAGGTACAGACGGATGAACAGGGGTATTTTACAATTCCAGAGAAGAGGTACCACGAATTTACCTTTATAGGAAATGAGGCACCTGCTGTCCATATACATTTGGAAGTCAAGAAGGAAGGATATGAACCTGATGCTATTGTTATGGGAAATCCTTTCGGAGGTGCCGCTCCTAAGGGCACCGTTTGGGATGTGCATGATATTTACCTAAAGAAAATAGACCAAAAGATAACCATGGAAAGGGTACTAGAGAATGTAGAAAGAGAAGTGGTCTATACAGAGGATGGGCTACTTGTAGGCTTTCCCAATATGGAAAAAGAAGAAATTCCCCCAACCCTCAGTATGCGCAACAGACAAGCACTATTTGATAGTATAAAAAAGGCAGCAAATCCTCAAAAATATACGCACTCTCCTATGAATAATATGCGTTTCAAGCGTGAGGATATCTATTTTACAGAATATTTAGATGGGCAGATGACCAAAGATACGACCTACAGAGGAGAATATCTGCTTTTTTTGGATAGTCTCCTAATAATAGAGACAAAGCACCCTCGGATAAAGGGAATGTATTATACAGAAGATTTTGACAAATACTTTTTTAAACTCAGAAAAATAGACTAATCACCAATCACTAAACTAATAATAAAAATATAAAAAAATGAATTTACTAAAAGGAAAAACCGCGATTGTTACAGGTGGTAGCCGCGGCATAGGAGCAGGAATAGTAAAGGCCTTTGTAGAACAAGGGGCTAATGTAGCTTTTACTTTCTATGGAACTGCTCCTGAAGAGGCCGAAGCTGAGATACAAGAGCTTAGAAACAAAGGCGCCAAAATCGCCTTTTATCAGAGCAATGCGGCCGACTTTGCAGCATGCGAAGAGTTGGTAGAAAAGGTCTTAGCAGACTTTGGCGGAATTGATATATTGGTCAATAACGCAGGAATTACCAAGGACAATCTGCTTATGCGTATGAGTGAAGCAGATTTTGATAAAGTAATCGCCGTAAACCTCAAGTCTATCTTCAATATGACCAAGGCGGTACAGAAGGTATTCCTTAAGCAACGTTCAGGTAATATTATCAATATGAGTAGCGTGGTAGGGGTACAGGGCAATGCTGGTCAGGCTAACTATGCTGCTTCTAAGGCAGGTATCTTGGGCTTTACCAAGTCGGTAGCCTTGGAGTTGGGTTCTCGTAATATCCGTTGCAATGCTATTGCCCCAGGTTTTATAGAAACTGAAATGACCGCCAAGCTCTCTCCAGAGGTAGTACAAGGCTGGCGTGATACCATTCCTCTTAAGCGTGGCGGAACCGCTCAGGATATTGCCAACGCTTGTGTATTCTTGGCCTCCGATATGAGCTCTTACATTACAGGACAGGTGCTCCGTATAGATGGGGGTATGATTACCGCTTAAGAAATAAAAACATTTGCAGTTATAAATGGCTAAGTAACTGCAAATGTTTTTTAACTAATATTGTTAATAACTTTGTTTTGTCAATCGCAAAAATAGCCGTACTTTTACCCTCTGAAAAAATAATAAGATATTATGGGCAAAATCATAGCTGTAGCCAACCAAAAAGGAGGGGTCGGAAAGACTACCTCTTCTATTAATTTAGCGGCTGCTTTAGGGGTTTTGGAAAAAAAGGTACTCCTGATAGATGCCGACCCTCAGGCCAATGCTACCTCTGGATTGGGAATAGATGTAGAGGGTGTAGAGCGTGGAACCTACGAGGTCTTGGAACATTCCGTGGAGGCCGAAGGCACCATAGTCCCTACCAACTCGCCTAACTTAGACCTAATTGCCGCACATATAGACTTGGTGGCTATCGAAATAGAATTGGTGGATAAGCCCCGCCGTGAGTATATGCTCAAGGAGGCTCTAGCACCCATCAAGGACAGATATGACTATATCATTATAGATTGTGCGCCCTCTCTGGGACTGCTCACTCTTAACGCACTTACTGCTGCCGATTCGGTGATTATTCCTATCCAATGTGAGTATTTTGCTCTTGAAGGATTAGGCAAGCTTCTCAATACCATCAAAAGTGTACAGAAAATCCATAATCCAGCCTTGGATATAGAAGGACTGCTCTTGACTATGTACGATGCACGCCTAAGACTCTCCAACCAAGTGGTGGAAGAGGTGCAAAAACATTTCAGTGAGATGGTTTTTGAAACCATTATTCAGCGAAATATCCGCCTTAGTGAGGCGCCTAGCTTCGGGGAAACCATCATCAGTTATGATGCAGCTAGTAAGGGAGCGGCCAACTATATCAGCTTAGCAGAAGAAATTATTAAAAAGAATACGAAGGCATAGCATGGGAAAGTTAAACAAAGGACAACGATTGGGGCGTGGCTTAGGAGCCTTGCTCCCTGCTGAGGATATACAATCGGCCTCCGATACCAATGCAGATAAGCTCATAGGTAATGTACTAGAGCTACCCTTAGACCAGATTACCGAAAACCCTTATCAGCCACGTACCGTCTTTAGTGAGGAAGCCCTTAGTGAATTGGCTTCTTCTATCAAGGAATTAGGGGTTATTCAGCCCATTACGGTTAGAAAAATAGATACCCAAAAGTACGAACTCATCTCTGGAGAACGCCGCTGGAGAGCAGCCAAAATGGCGGGACTTACTTCTATTCCTGCCTTTATACGTATTGCCAATGATGAGGAATCGCTCATGATGGCATTGGTGGAAAATATCCAGCGACAAGACCTAGACCCTATCGAGGTAGCGCTAAGCTACAATCGTATGATTGAGGAACTGAGCCTTACCCAAGAGCAGATGAGTGAAAAGGTGGGCAAGAAACGCTCTACCATTACCAATTATCTACGCCTTTTGAAGTTGGACCCTATTATACAAACAGGGATTCGTGACGGCTTTATCTCCATGGGGCACGGACGCGCGCTGATCAATATTGAGGATAAGGAGCAACAATTGGAACTCTATAACCGTATCGTTGCCCAAGACCTCTCCGTACGCGATACCGAGCAGGCTGTGCAACAGCTCAAGAATCCACAAAAGGTGGCAGTAATCCCTCCCAAACAAGAGCCTAAGAGCAAGGAAGCACCTGCGCCACTGCCGTCTTTCGTAGCAGAACGCCTCGAAGGACTACGCCAACGCTTTGGCAAGCACTTTGCAGTGAAAATAGATAAGTCGGGTAAGGGAAAGATAGAAATTCCTTTCCAAACAGAAGAGGAATTAGAACGTATACAAAAAATTCTACACGGTGAGGCTTAGCTTTTATATACTGATAACGATACTCTTGGCCTCTAGGGCTTGGGCGCAATCCGATACCTTATCGGTAAAGGAGCACCCCCCTGTAGTGGTTGCCGATAAGGTGGTCACTCCTACTTGGAATACCGATCCACTTTCTCCAGCACGTGCGGCCTTTTACTCGGCAATTATCCCAGGACTGGGGCAGGCCTATAACAAGAGTTATTGGAAAATCCCTATTGTATATTTGGCCATAGGGATTCCTACTTATCTGTATATAGAGAACGACAAGGAGCTAAACCGCTATCGGGATGCCTACAAGAGTCGTCTGGATGGGCGTACCGACGACGAGTTCTACCCTGGCCGTCAGGACGGAGTGCCACGCTTAAGCACCGATGCGCTCCGCCGTGCCCAAAATCTCTACCGAAGAAATAAGGAAATGGCTATGCTCTTTGCCATAGGCTTCTACGCGCTTAATATCATTGAGGCCAATGTAGATGCTCACCTCAAACAATTCAATGTCGATGAAAACCTTTCCTTAGAACCATTCATGTATCAGAATTACTTTAATAATAGCCCCTGTATAGGACTCTCACTAACCTATAAACTTAGATAGTGACCAATTACTAGTGACTAATTACTAGTGACTAATGACTAGTGACTAATGACTAGTGACTAATGACTAGTGACTAGTGACTAGTGACTAATGACTAGTGACTGACCACTAATCACTAACCACTAATCACTAACGACTATTAACAATTAACAATTATAAAAGATGAAGAAGTTACTACTTAGTATCATTATTCTTTCGTTTGCTTTGCCATTACAAGCGCAGGTAAGAAAAGTGCGTCCGAGGATTATGCCGCCTATTATTCGGGTAAAAGAGGTGGATTTTAGTAAAAACGAACTGAGTTATACCTTTGAGAAGTTAAAACTACAGAATGAACGCTGGTATAAGTTCAACTCAGTGGGGCTTAACATGAGTGAGGTGGCGTATTCCAACTGGAATGCAGGGGGGGTAAATTCCATTACCTTCCTAGCCGATGTAAAATTTCGCCGTCGTTACTTGGTAAAAAATTATTTCTGGGATAACGAACTGGTGGCCAACTATGGAATCAACGCCCAAAAGGGAGAAGGCCTTAGAAAAACGGATGACCAAGTTACCTTTACTTCTTCCTATGGTTATCGTACAGGCTTTAGGGATTGGTATTATTCGGCCAAGCTGACTTTCAACACCCAGTTCAGCGATGGGTATGACTATCCAAGAGAGGCAGACGATGAGCCGATCTCTCGTTTTATGGCACCAGGTTATCTGTATATAGGTATTGGTGCGGAGTATGCACCACAGGATGGTAAAACAGCCCTTTTCGTCTCTCCACTTACCTTGAAATCTACCTTTGTTATGGATCAGAAATTGGCCGATAAGGGTTCTTTTGGTCTACCGGTAGCTGAGTATGACAATGCAGGAAACCTTATAAAACACTCCAAACGCAGTGTTACCGAAGTAGGTTTCTTAGTATCGGGCAAGCATGAAATGGATATCTATGAGAATGTCAAGATGACCAACCAGGCTTCCCTATATACTCAGTATGACAAGAGCTTCGGTAATATAGATATAGACTGGCAAATGTCTATAGATATGAAGATTAACAACTACTTACAAGCACGTATCGGCACGCACCTGAAGTATGATGATGATATCAAGTTCAAAGAAGAAATATTGCCCAATGGTGCTAAACACTTATACAGCCCACGAGTACAGTTCAAACAGATATTGGGTATAGGGATCAAATACACCTTCTAAGCCCTATACCATGAATAAATCAGCGGCAATACCATCACTGAGAAATAATCCTGCATCAGTGGTGATCAGATGATTTTCATTGTTTAACAATAGGCCTTTCTCTATATAGGGAAAGGCTTCTTTGATTAAGTAGTTCAGATACTCTTGGCCAAAATCGGCTTGGATCTTCTCCAAGGAGATACCTTTGCGTATCCTAAGCCCAGTCATAATACGTTCGTTATAGCGGTCTTTCTCTGATAGGATTTCCTGCTCTTGGGGGAGAATACCCTGAGCTATTTGGCGTATATACTTTATGTTATGAGCTATGTTCCACATACGTGCTTGCCCATTGTAGCTATGTGCCGAAGGGCCTATCCCCATATAGGGTTTTTGCTCCCAATAGGCGGTATTGTTTTGGCTAAAATAGCCTTGCTTACCGAAATTAGAGAGTTCGTAATGCACAAAGCCTGCTTGCTCTAAGCGTTCCTTGAGTAAGTAAAAGTGCTGGCTGGCTTGCCCGTCATCGGTAGGGGGGATTTTGCCTTTCTGGATAAACTGGTATAAGGCGGTACGAGGCTCTACTGTAAGAGCGTAGGCCGAAAGATGAGGTATCCCGAAGGAAAGCGCCCGCTCTATATTCGAGCGCCAGCGCTCCTGAGTCATATGGGGAATCCCGTAGATAAGGTCTATAGTGGTATTGGCAAATAGAGGAACGGCTTGTTCCAAAAAAGCAGTGGCTTGTACAGCACTATGTGCCCGATTCATCAGCCGTAAGTCATCCTCATAGAAGGATTGTACCCCCACACTAAGGCGGTTAATGCCCAATTCTTTTAACTGAGCTAAGGAAAGCTCACTATTGGGGCGGGAAAAATCATCAGGATTGACCTCTATAGTGATTTCAGCCCCTTCATTGACCTTGTAGTGCTGGTAGATAGTAGCAAATAACTCGCTTAGCTCTGCAAAAGTCAATACAGAAGGGGTGCCTCCGCCCAAATAGATGGTCTGTAGGGGAGTGGTAGCCTCCGCTTTCCTTAGTTCCAATTCTTTGCATAAGGCCTTGACCATCTCTTCTTTGTGCTTTAGGGTCGTGGAGAAGTGGAAATCACAGTAATGGCAGGCCTGTCGGCAAAAAGGAATATGTATATAGAGGCTATACATGGCTCAAGAAATTCTGTTTTCGTTTTGCTTGACAAAGGCCTCCCAAGAGGAGTAACTTTGTTGCTTTTCGGCCTTTCCGCCATTGAAAAAGTGACAGACAGCTACGGCTAGCCCATCGGTAGCATCAAGGTGAGAGGGTAGCTCTTTGAACTTGAGCAACTGCTGCAACATCTTGGCTACCTGTTCCTTGGAGGCATTTCCATTGCCAGTGATGGCCATTTTTACTTTCTTGGGTTCGTATTCGGTAATAGGCAGATCGCGAGCCAGCCCAGCCGCCATGGCCACTCCTTGGGCACGCCCCAGCTTGAGCATGGATTGTACATTCTTTCCGAAAAAGGGGGCTTCTATGGCCAACTCATCTGGGTGATAGGTGTCTATAAGCTCGGTAGTACGCTCGAATATATGCTTGAGCTTGAGGTAGTGATTGTCGTACTTGCTCAGTAAGAGTTCATTCATCTGAACAAAACGCATCTGGTTCTTCACTACCTCTATGATACCAAAGCCCATAACGGTCGTACCAGGGTCTACCCCTAAGATTATTTTTTCTATAACCACTTTCCTCTCTTTTAGCAAGATACTTGTAAGACCTCCATATCTCCCTTAAGGCTGATTTGCTTACAGCAGGCAGGTACCAATACAGTTTGCCCTTTTTCCAATGGCAGTTCCATATCCCCATATTGTAGGCTGCCCTTACCAGCAACCCCCATATAGATATGGAAAGATTCTCCTGAAAGGGTCAGGGGCATCTCTTGGTTGATTTTCAAATAATCTGTAGTAAAATAAGGTGATACCACAGCAGGATTAACGGTGTTTTCCGCCTTGGCATAGGACTTGCGAAAATCATCTTTCTGCTCAAAATCAATAGCGTCCAAGGCAAGTTCTGTATGTAGTTCTCGGTAATTACCATTTTTGTCCTTGCGGTCAAAGTCATATACGCGGTAAGTGATGTCACTGGTCTGTTGGATTTCAGCCAATAAGACTCCAGCTCCTATGGCGTGGATTTTCCCCGCTGGGATAAAGAACATATCCCCATGTTTTACCTTTTCAAAATGAAGCAGTTGGCTAAGGGTCTTATCAGCCAAGTGGGCTTGGTACTCCTCTCGGCTCACGTTTTTATTGAAGCCTATAATGATAGAAGCATCTGTATCTGCCTCCATGATATACCACATCTCAGTTTTTCCAAAGGAGTTATGGCGGGCTTTGGCCAAAGCATCATCGGGGTGTACTTGTATGGAGAGGTCTTGAGCAGCATCTATGAACTTGATAAGCAGCGGGAAGTCTGTCCCAAATCGCTTATATACTGCACGGCCTAAGAGAGCTTCAGGTGCTTGCTCTATGAGAGCTTGTAAGGAAGTACCCTTTAGAGCACCATTGTTAATGACAGAAACATCTCCTTTTACTGTAGAGACCTCCCAACTCTCTCCTATAAGAGGCTGATGGATAGGCTTATGGAGTTCCTTCTCAAGTTTCTCTCCGCCCCAAATACGTTCCTTAAAGATAGGGGCAAAGCTAAGTGGATATAGGTTCATTGGTATCAATATTTGAAAGCACAAAAGTACAATTTTTTTTAGAATTACAAGCGGTCTTAGGAGTGTTCTATATATTGGCTATTTTTGTTATTTATCTGTTAATCATAGCTCGTTTGGTTGTAAATAAAAGGATAAATTTTATCTTTGTACCTTATAGAAAAGCTGTATAAAATGAAAAAAGGAATATGGATACTTTTATTTTTGTATGTCTGTCTCCCTCTAAGGGCACAGAATTCTAAAGAGTTGATAGAGATATTACTTGATTTCTGTCAGCAGGTAACCCAAGAAGAGCCTTCAGAGGAGAAGATATATGCTATTTTTCAAAGTATATCCCCTGAAAAGAAATATCTTCTCCTTGAAGAAAAGAAAAGCAGCTTTGCAGGATTTACCCAAGAAAAAGTAGCTTATATAGATCTGGATAAGGAAAAATATGATAATAATGCCAAGCTAATATCTTATAAGAGAGCAGCTGAGCGCGCATACACCTTAGACTTATTCCTTTATAGTCCCTATAGTATCAAAGCAGGAAAAGTGAGCTATGAAAAGGCTATATATCCTATCTCTTTTCCTGAGCTAACAGAGAAGTTGGGGCGTGTTTTCTATGATCCTATTTTCCAAGCCAAGGATACCAAAAGGAGTAACTATATTTATCAGAATCCCCAGACACACAAGAAAGTAGTATTTTCTATACTATCCTATAACCTGCCTGAGGCACCCTATAATATCATATATCGCATTGAGATAGAGGACATTCGTTTCTTTGATGAAGCTTCCTTGAGCAAAGGTAAGTTTTATATGAAAGAAAAGGACTAAAAATCACTTAAGAGAGAATTTGGGACTATTGCGTTTTGGTACAATTTTTGTACTTTTTCCAAAAAAGGAAGTAGTTCATCATATCCTGCTGGTCCCCTTCCTCCTTGTTCGCAATGTGATGCATTACTCTATAATCATTCAAAAGAAAATGACATGTTAATTACATATCATTGGAAAGATAAATTAGGAAATGAACATATCAGAGTTTATCATCCTGATGGGAGTGTATTTGAGAACGGTATAGATATATCATCAAAATATCATTAAGATGCAAAATTTATTTAATTTTTTTAGTCATAGAAGTTGGTTAATAATACCAAAAAACTTATTTATCTCTTTTTCTAATGATTTGAATTTAGATTTGATAAGAGAAAATATCACATGGAAGACTATTGATGAGATAAATATATCAAATAGTTTATCAAAACTTTCAACAATAGATTTATTGGATATGTATATAGTAGAAGGTGAATGTATTAATTTTATTGATAAAGAAAAATTACTTTTTTTA
>NZ_ALNN01000065.1:0-30893 GCF_000293175.1 Capnocytophaga sp. CM59 | reverse complement strand
ATTTACTTGTTATACCGACTTGCCTTCTCGTTCCTACTCGGTAGCGTATATAGACGCGGCTGATAGTGGGGCGGATTACCTATGTGCTTTATTTTATAAGGAGGCAGAGGACGGCAATTACATTACCGATGTACTCTATACCAAAGACCCTATGGAGGTTACGGAAACCACACTTACTTATATGTTGCAGCAACACCAAGTAGAGCGCTGTCATATCGAGAGCAACAACGGCGGAAATTTGTTTGTCAGCAACCTGCAACAACGTTCGTGGGACACAGGCAACCGACTAACGCGCTTTAATCCTTTTCATCAGAATCAGAACAAGACCGCAAGGATTTTTGCGGCCTCGGCCTCTGTGCAGAAGCTGATTAAAATGCCTTTGGACTGGAAAAAGCGCTTCCCGAAGTTTGCCCGCGACCTCACGGGTTACCTTCGCGTAGGTACCAACGCCCATGACGATGCCCCTGATGCCCTCACTGGCTCCATAGAGTGTCGCCAGCCCCCCAAGAGAGTCAGCGTCGCGGAGATGTTTGGAAGGATTTAAGCGAATAGTGAAAAGTGAATAGTGAAAAATGCTATTCAGGCGCTCACTCTTCACTTTTCACTCTTCACTTTTCACTGGTCATTTGTCATTATTTTTTCGTATTTTTGCCCCCATGAAGTACCTCTCTCTTTTATTAAGCATATACCTATGGGCGCTCACGGCAGTGCCCTGCTCCGATATGCCTAATACAGAGCAAGATAATGTACGCTATTCCACTATAAGCCAAGCAGATACCTCTTCAGAGCACGAACACTCTCATTCGGATATATGTTCGCCTTTCTGTGTATGTGCCTGCTGCCAAGTGCTTATTGTTTTTCCTTTTTCACCTACTTTTACCCTACAAGTCCCTATCACAAACGTAGATATGGACTATAATACTCACTACACCTACAAAAAGGTAATGGCCTATTATGGCGCTATTTGGACACCTCCTAAGGTATAACCCATATCCCTCCTGATAAAAACAATCCGTGTAAATCTCACAGGAGAAATTTTTTAGTATTTGTGTAGATAACCATACTTTGGAGGGACATTTATTACTATTCATTAAGTTTCTCAGGTTCTGTAACCTATTGATATTCAAAACCTCCCCCTTGCCCCCCTCCGAGAGGGGGAATGAGATAGTTTATGATTCTCAAGAAGTTATAAAGAGAACATTTTCCAGATTGATAGACAATTTTTATCTTTTTCAACGAATTTTCACATACTCTCCTCCAAGTATTCGGAGACTTTCCCTCTCGGAGGGGATAGCCAGCAAGTGCCCACAGCTGGGTATGTGATGGAATGTTTTGAGAATCAGTAAATTACAAAGTTTGTGAAACTTAAATCATTAACCATTAATCATTAACCATTAATCATTATTATAAGGTGTTAGATAAAATCATTCTTTTCAGTATCAGAAACAAGATTTTTGTAGCCCTGATGACCCTCGTTCTTATCCTATGGGGCGTATGGAGTGCTACAAAACTCCCTATAGATGCCGTACCCGATATTACCAACAATCAGGTTCAGATTATCACCTCCACCCCTACCCTAGCCTCACAGGAGGTAGAACAACTCGTTACCTTCCCTATTGAGCAGGCCATTGCCAATATCCCTGGACTGGAGGAGACTCGTAGTATTTCCCGCTTTGGTCTCTCGGTCATTACGGCCGTCTTTACAGAGGATATGGACATCTATTTTGCTCGTCAGTTGGTCAGTGAGAAACTCAAGGAAGCCCAAGAGCAAATTCCCGCTGGCATAGGCACCCCCGAACTCTCCCCCGTGAGTACAGGACTGGGCGAGGTATATCAGTATATCATTCGGCCTACCAAGGAGAGCAAGAACAAATATTCAGCCAAAGACCTCCGCACCATGCAGGACTGGATCGTCGCTCGCCAGCTCTATGGTACCAAGGGCATAGCCGAAATCAATAGCTTCGGGGGCGAACTCAAGCAGTACGAGGTAGTTATCGACCCCAACCGTCTCCGTGCCATGGGTGTGAGTGTCAGTGATATCTTCACTGCCTTGGAGCAGAATAACCAAAACACGGGTGGTGCTTATATTGACAAGCGCCCCAATGCCTACTTTATCCGTGGAATAGGTGTGGCTACCTCCCTCATGGATGTGGGCAATATTGCCATTGGCAAGCACAACCCTCCACTTTTTATTAAGGATGTTGCCGAACTACGCTTAGGCAGTGCTATTCGCTATGGAGCGCTAACCTACAATGGCGAGGTGGATGCCGTCGGCGGAGTGGTCATGATGCTCAAGGGCGAAAACAGCCACCAGGTAGTTAGCCGTATCAAGGAAAAACTCCCAACCATACAGCAGTCTCTCCCTGAAGATATCGTCATTGAACCTTTCTTAGACCGCACCGACTTGGTACAGCGGGCAATCCATACGGTAGAGAAAAACCTCTTAGAAGGTGCCCTGATTGTCATCTTTGTCTTGGTGCTTTTCTTGGGCAACCTGCGTGCAGGGCTGATTGTGGCCACTGCCATTCCGCTCTCTCTACTCTTTGCCTTGGGCATGATGCAGCTCTTTGGAGTAAGTGCCAACCTGATGAGCTTGGGCGCCATAGACTTCGGTATCATTGTAGATGGTTCGGTCATCGTGGTAGAGGCCGTCATGCATCATCTATCTTTGCGAAAAAACACCACAAGGCTCACTCAAGCGCAAATGGACGAGGAGGTCTATCACTCTGCTTCTAAGATACGCAGCAGTGCTGCCTTTGGCGAGATTATTATCCTTATGGTGTATATCCCTATCCTTACCTTGGTCGGAGTGGAGGGCAAGATGTTCCGCCCTATGGCCGAGACGGTGGTTTTTGCTATCTTAGGAGCTTTGCTGCTCTCCCTGACTTATATTCCTGCCATGAGTGCTTGGCTCTTGCCGAAACAGCAGCACCACAAGCGCACTTTCTCTGACAGAATGATCGCCTGGCTTAACAGCCATTACCAACCGCTTTTCTCACGCTCTATCCGCCTAAGAGGTTGGGTAATAGGCAGTACAGTAGGACTATTTTTGCTTTCGGCTGGTATTTTTAGCCGTATGGGAGGCGAGTTTATCCCTCAGTTGCAGGAAGGTGATTTTGCCTTCCACTGTATCCTGCCACAAGGAACATCGCTCAGCCAGAGCTTGGAGACTTCTATGCAGGCCTCTCGCCTCATTCGTGAGTTTCAGGAAGTCAAAATGGTTATCGGGAAAACGGGCTCTGCCGAAGTGCCTACCGACCCTATGCCCTTAGAAACGTCCGACTTAATAATTGTACTCAAGCCACAGAACGAATGGAAAAGTGGTCGCTCTTTTGACCAGCTGGGCGACGCTATTATTGAGCGCCTTAAGGATATACCTGGGGTCTTCTTTGAGAAAAACCAACCTATTCAGATGCGTTTTAACGAACTAATGACAGGTATCAGACAAGATGTGGCAGTCAAGATCTTCGGGGAGAATATGGATACCCTCGCCCTCTATGCCCAGAAGGTAAGCCAACTGATCCAGAAAGTAGAGGGGGCTACCTCCCCACAAGTGGAAAAGGTAACAGGCCTTCCCCAGATTAGCGTTACTTACGATCGCATACGCTTGGCCAACTATGGACTTTCCGTTCAGCAGGTCAATGAGGTGCTTAGCACAGCCTTTGCTGGTAAGAGTGCGGGAGTGATCTTTGAGAACGAACGCCGTTTTGACCTAGTGGTACGCCTCGATAGCCTCTACCGTACAGGAATTGACGATGTGCAGAATATGATGGTGGCCACACAGAACGGACAGATTCCCATGAGCCAAATCGCCTCTATTAAGTATGAGTTAGGTCCTGCCCAAATCAGCCGTGAGGCTGGTAAGCGTCGTATCGTCATAGGGTTCAATGTGCAAGGACGTGATGTACAGAGCGTCGTGGGCGATATACAGCAGAAACTCAAGGAGGTCAAGCTCCCCACGGGCTATTACTTTACCTATGGGGGTCAGTTTGAGAACCTCCAACAGGCTACCAATAGGCTCTTGGTGGCCGTTCCCGTGGCCTTGCTGCTCATTTTCTTCTTGCTTTACTTGGCTTTCCACTCGGTGGGACAGGCCTTGCTTATCTTCAGTGCTATTCCTATGAGTGCCATAGGAGGTGTATTGGCCTTGCTCCTTCGGGGAATGCCCTTTAGTATCAGTGCGGGCATTGGCTTTATTGCACTCTTCGGTGTGGCAGTGCTCAACGGGATTGTGCTTATTGGCACTTTTAACTCCCTTAAAAAAGAGGGTATGTCCAACCTGCTACATAGGGTGATTATAGGCACCGAAATGCGGCTGCGTCCAGTGCTAATGACTGCCATGGTAGCCAGCCTTGGCTTCCTACCTATGGCGCTAAGCCAAGGCGCAGGGGCTGAAGTACAACGCCCCTTAGCTACAGTGGTTATCGGGGGGCTGGTATCGGCTACCTTCCTAACACTCTTTGTCTTGCCTTTGCTATATTTGTCCTTTAATAGTACCCTCCGCTGGCCTTGGCGTAAGGCGACCAAAGGACTTGCCTTAGGGGTATTGCTCCTTAGCCCGATTGCCCTACAAGCTCAAAGGCAATATACCATGGCTGAAATAGAGCAAATAGCCCTCAAGAACAATGGAGTGATTAAGGCAGCACAAGCCAAACTCCAAGAGGCAACAGCCAAAGAACATACCGCATGGGAGCTACCAAAAACCGACCTGACCGCACAGTATGGCCAGTATAGCAGTCCCGAAAAAGACCTATCTGTGGCCATCTCGCAGTCTATTCCTTTTCCTACTGTATTTGCCGCTCGCAAAGGCCTCTATCAGGCGGAAACGCAATGGCAAAAAGGACAATTAGCCCTCGAACAGAATGAGCTTCTCAGGCAGGTGCGTACCCAGTACCAGCAATTGCAGTACTTAGCCTTTAAGCAACAGCAGCTCTTGCAGCTCGATAGCCTCTTTAGCGATTTTATCCGCATCGCCAAAGTACGCTTCAAAGCTGGCGATACCAAGAAGATTGATATAAATACCGCTCAGGTGAAAAAAGGGGAAATCACCCTACTGCTTAGGCAAAACCAGTTGGCTCAGCAAGCGGCCTATCGCAATCTATATACCCTTGTTCAAGCTGAAGAGGACTTTCAAGTGGCACAACTAACCGAATACGAACCTTTATTACTAACCGAAGTAGCAAATCCTGAACCCTCTTTGCACCCCTTAGTACATCTGAACTATCTGCAGGCCATCATCGCCATGCGTGCCCAGCACTTAGAGCGTGCGCAGACGTGGCCTGACCTTACACTGGGCTATACCAACCAGTCCCTTATCGGTATGCAGACCATTGGCGGGGTAGAGACCTATGCGGACATTCATAAGCGCTTCCACGCTGTCTCCATTGGACTGTCTCTGCCAATCTTTACTGCTACCCGTAGCAAAGCAAAAGCCTATGAACACCAGAGACAAGCGGCTTTAGAAGAAGCCCACCAAGCGGAAAAGGAGCTTAAAACCCGCTGGGTGAATCTCCAAGAGGAGTACCAGCTGTATGTGCAAAAGTACCAGTTCTACAAAAACGAAGCCCTCCCCGAAGCCGAGCGTATTGTCAAGGCAAACCAACTGGGCTATAGCGCTGGGGAAATCAGCTATGTGGAGTATCTTTACACCCTACAGACTGCTGTAGATACACGCCTGTCTTACTTAGAAAGTATCGAGGCGCTCAACCAAAAAGTAATAGAAATACAATCCCTTCTAAACCAGTAAACAAATGAAAAAATATAGTATAAAAATTGTCTTAACCCTCATAGGCCTTTCCCTATGGAGTTGCCAAAATAATACAACGGCTCATAATCCCTCCCACGAGGAAGAAGCCGAAGAACACCACCACGAAGGGGGAAACCTCACCACCCTAACACAGACTCAAATCGAAACCGTGGATATTCGTCTAGGACATATAGAAGAAAAAGCCCTCAACGCCACCCTCAAGGCCAATGGCGTGCTCAGTGTTCCTGCCGACCATCAGGCCAAGGTCTCTACTGTATATGCAGGTATTATCCAGAGTGTAAAAGTGGAAATAGGCGCTTATGTGCATAAGGGGCAGGTAATTGCTACCGTCTCCAATCCTGATTTCTTGCTCCAGCAACAGCGCTTGCTTACTGTCAATAGCCAAATAGAGCTAGCACAGCAGGAATTGGACAGACAAAAGATACTCTACGAAGGCAATGCAGGTACAGGCAAAAATCTACAAGCTGCCACCACCCAGCTGCGTACCCTACAGACGGAAAAGGCGGCTCTGGAGCAGCAAATACGCCTGATGGGGCTGAATCCGAAAACGCTTTCCGATAAGGGTATGCAATCCACCCTTTCGGTAGTAGCGCCCATTAGTGGGAATATCAGCGCTGTCTATGCTGTCAATGGTGCCTATGTAGATGCTTCCACCCCCATAGTGGAGATGATTGATAACAGCTCCCTGCATCTACACCTGCAAGTCTATGAGCGTGACCTGCCGTATATCAAGGAAGGACAACAAGTGCACTTTAACCCTACCAACGACACCTCCCATGAGTACGATGCTCAGGTGTACAACATCGCCGCTTCCTTTGAGAACGAAAGCAAGAGCATCATCGTGCATTGCCATGTAGAGGGCGACAAGCAAGGACTGATCAATGGCATGAACGTAACAGGCGTTATCAGCCTTGACAAGCAGACGGCTCCTGCTGTACCCAATGAGGCTATAGTGGAGGACGCAGGCAAGTCTTATATTTTCTTAGTAACCCATACCTCGGACAAGGAAACTTCTTTTGAAAAAGTAGAAATTGTCAAGGGAGCTTCCGAAAGTGGCTATACAGCCATCGCTCCCGTCAAGCCCCTTGACCCCAAGCAGCTTATCGCTACCCGTGGTGCTTTCTTTATCAACGCCACCTTAGTCAATGCAGGCGAGCACAGCCATTAAGGCAGTTGACCTATAGAAAATGTTTGCTGAAATCTCCTCACCACTACCTTAAACTCTTCCGTTAGGTAGCTGAGGGCTTTCTGCTCTATCTCTTTAGGTATACCATAATAAGCCTCGGCTATACTGCCTGTAATAGCGGCAAGGGTATCACTGTCGCCCCCTATGGAGATAGACAAGCGTATAGCACTCTCAAAATCATGGCTTTCTAAAAAACAGGTAATAGCTTGAGGAACTGTACCTTGGCAGGTTTCGTTGAAGTAATAGCTCTCCCGTAGGGCAGCACAATTGATGGAGAGGTCGTAGCCATAGGTTTCGGTAGCAATTTGTTTGATTGCATCCTTTCCACTACCGTTGAGTGCTAAGGCGATGGCATGGGCTACACACTGGGCGCCCTTGACTCCTTCTGGATGGTTATGAGTACATTCGGCACTAAGGCGAGCTGCCTTGAGCACCTCGCCCAAGCTGCCGAGCCAACCACAAGGAGCTACACGCATGGCCGAACCGTTGCCGAAGCTGTTATACGGCTGTGGATCTGCGCTATGTAGCCATTGGGCAAAGCGTGCACCATACCCCCCCATAGGTGAAGGATATTTCCTACACCAATAGAGCAGACTATCCTTAAAAGGTTTTCCTTCAAGCAGTGCATCGGCTATGGCGATAGTACATATAGTATCATCAGTAAAGTCGTTGTATGGAGTAAACAACTCAAAATCAGTAGTATGTATATTAGCAAACTCATAACGAGAGCCTACAATATCACCTATAATAGCTCCTAACATGTTTAAAAAGTAAAAGAGATAAAAAATAATAAGGTAAAAAGTAAAAATAATTTTACCTCTTACCTTATACTTTTTACCTTTAGCTGTGGAGAATACGGGATTCGAACCCGTGACCTTTTGCATGCCATGCAAACGCGCTAGCCAGCTGCGCCAATCCCCCATTATTTCAGCGGCAAAAATACAACTTTTTTCTCAAACCGCCTAATCTTTTTTCAAATATTTTTTTATCTCCTCCCCAAGGAGAATTAGTCACTTGTCATTTGTCATTAGTAATTATTTTTCGTACATTTGTCCCTGAAAAAGCAGCCGTTATGTTACTGATTTACACGGAAAAGAAAAGCCCTCGCTTTATGTACATCTGTCAGCATATCTTTGTTCATATGCTGGGGCTTACCATTGAAATTACTACCGATTTGGAGACTTTCGTCCGCTCCGACGAGAGTAAGCTCTCCTATGCAAAATCTCCTATCGGCAATGAGCTGTTTATCAAAAACTTTGGCCTACTCTACCAGAAGGGCATACAGCCTATTGAACTCTTTATGGAAGAGTGGGAAGGGTTACCTTATTTCTTTGCTACCAAAAAAGGGCACCTGCCTTTTGACATCCTCTCGGCAGCCTTCTATATGCTAAGCCGTTATGAGGAATACCTCTACCGAGATGCCTATCCCTCCTCTCCCTTTAGGGCTACCGACAGCATGGCGTACCAACATGGGTTCTTAGCACTACCTATTGTTGACCTATGGGTAGCTCGTCTGAAAACCGCCTTACAGGAGAAATACCCTACCTTGGAATTTGCTCCTCGTGAGGGAGCAACCATATCGGTGATTGAGGTACCTAAGGCTTTCAAATACAAGCATAAGGGCTTTATGCGTACGCTGCTCAGGGGGCTTACTTACCTCTTTACCTTGCAGTGGTCACAACTCTCACAGCTTTGTCGTGTAGTGATAGGAATGGAGAAGGATCCTTATGATTTCTACCAAACGCTAATTGATTATTTCCAGACACATAAGCTCTACCCTACATTCTTCTTCCTTGTGGGGGATTACAACTATTACGATCAAGGGCTTTCGTATAACAATATGAAATACAAATACCTGATAAAGCATGTAGCGGATTATGCCATTGTCTCCATCTTAGGCTCTTACGATGCCATCTCCCAACAGGAGACCATGATGAAGGAACGAGAACGTATGATCAATATTATCAACCGACCTGTTAGGCGCTTTCGTGCCAATAACAACCTACTGCCCTTGCCAGAGCTTTACCGCAACTTAGCCGACTCGGAGTTCAAGGAGGATTACACCATGTGCTACCCTACTCACATGGGCTTCCGCTCTGGCACTTGCACTCCTTATGCTTTCTATGACCTGCGTTTGGAGGTACAGATTCCCATCGTTGTGCATACCTGCGCCCTACATTGGCAGCAGATAGACAGGCTCTGTACCAAGGAAACCCTCTATGAGATAGAGATGATGAAGCGACGCACCCAAGAGGTACATGGCGATTTTGTTTCGGTATTCTCGCCCGAATACCTCTGTAAGGCGCCTAATCGTATTTCTATCTACAAGAAAGTAAATGATTAGTGAAAAGTGAAGAGTGAAAAATGAAAAGTAAAGCCAGCGAATACTTGGAGCTGAGTATGTGAGTGAAAAGAGATTAGTCTATTGTAAATCAAAAACACAAAACTTTTCTTGACTTTCGCTTTTTAAAGTCGTAAATTTGCAGTCTGAACTATGATAAAACTTAAAACAAAAAACCTATGAAGACAGTTACTATAGAATTTAACAAAGCTACCGATTTTCATATCTTTGAACCTTTGTTCAGGCAATTCAAAGGAAAAGTGCTAACGCTAAGGAAGTAAAAGCCACTATCCAAAAAAAGGAAAAGGATTTACCCATAGAAACCGCTACACCTAATGAGGAAACACATAAAGCCTTTGTAGAGATGCAAGAGAACAGACATGCTCTAAAAGGATATACCGATCTGAAACAGATGTTTGCTAATATTGACAATGAATAATACAGAGAACAATCCCTCAGAGCAGGTACAAGAGGATAAATATGTAATGATTCCCTCTACTACTTTTAAAAGGGAGGGGTAGATGAAATCCCAAAAAATAGATTAGACGCTCATTCAGAGTTGTTTGGATAGAATATTAGGTGCCATTATTCATTAGTCATTAATCATTAGTCATTAGTCATTAATCATTACCAAAGTGTCCATATTATACGAAAAATTCAAAGAATGTGCGGGAGTCGCCACTGATACCCGTAAGGACTTGCGTGATACGCTTTTCTTCTGCCTCAAGGGAGAGACCTTCGATGGCAATGAGTTTGCTCCTTTAGCTATAGAGAAAGGAGCTAAATATGTGGTAGTTGATAACGAAAAATTTGCCTCACTCCCAGAGGCGATCTTGGTAGAAGACACCCTTAAGGCCTTGCAGGACTTGGCACATCAGCATAGAAAGCAATTGGCTACCCCTGTAATTGCTCTTACGGGAAGCAATGGAAAAACCACTACCAAGGAACTGATATACAGCGTACTAAACCAGTCCTTCCGTGCACTCAAGACAGAAGGCAACCTCAACAACCACATAGGGGTACCACTGACGCTCTTGCGCCTTACCCCTGATACCGATATCGCTATTATAGAGATGGGTGCCAATCACCCAGGGGAAATTGCGGCACTTTGCCAGATAGCTGACCCTGACTTTGGCTATATCACCAACTTCGGCCGCGCCCACTTAGAGGGATTTGGCTCCTTTGAGGGCGTAATTAAGGCCAAAAGCGAACTCTACAACTACCTGAAAAAGGCTGACAAGCGAATATTCTTCTGTCAGGATAATGACTTGCAAGCGAATTTGCTCGAAGGGTATAGTCAGACCTATTCCTTTTCCTTAGAAGGCAATGAGAAAGCCTCTCTCCAACTCTCTGTTAAAGAGAGCGTGCCCTTTGTCCAACTCGCTTGGGGAGAGAGCATACTCCCTACCCACTTGATTGGCAAATACAACGCAATGAATGCCGCTGCGGCTATCTGTATCGGCCACTATTTCAAGCTCTCCAAGGAGGCTATCTCTCGTGGGATAGAGGGGTATGTACCGAGCAATAACCGCTCTCAGTGGGTCAAAAAAGACCGTGGCAACCAAGTACTTATGGATGCCTACAATGCCAATCCAACCAGTATGCACGCAGCCATTGAGGCTTTTGGTGAGATCAAGACACAACACAAGGTGCTTATCTTGGGCGATATGAAAGAATTGGGTGCTTATAGCCAAAAGGAACACCAGCAACTGGTAGATGATATTGCGGCTTCTGTATGGGATGCGGTTCTACTATTGGGAGATAATTTCTACCAGACGCAAACTAACTTTATGAAGTTTAGGACACTAACCGAGCTGAACCACTACCTCAAGCTACACCCTTTCTCTGATACCTTTTTCCTTATCAAGGGTTCCCGCTCTATGACCATGGAAAAAATAGAAATCTAAAATACTACTCGTGAAGATTTTACTCTTATCCGACACCCATAGCTATATGGACGAGGCGATTCTAAAGCACGCCAAAGAGGCAGACGAAGTATGGCATGCAGGGGATTTTGGCGCTCTCTCAGTAGCGGAGGCGCTCCAAGCCGTCAAGCCCTTACGTGGGGTCTATGGCAATATTGACGGCACCGAGATACGCACCCTTTTTCCTGAAAAGCAAGTCTTTGACTGCGAGGGTATGCGAGTGCTGATGATTCACATAGGAGGATATCCTTCCCACTATGCCAAGGGAATCCCAGAACTACTCCGTGAGGTAAAGCCCCAACTCTTTGTCTGTGGCCACTCCCATATTCTAAAGGTTATCTATGATAAGAAGTACCAGCTCCTACACCTCAACCCAGGAGCTATTGGCAAGTATGGCCAACAGAAAAGCCGTACCATGCTCCGCTTTGAGATTCATGAGGGTCATATCTCCCAAATGGATGTGATAGAATACGAAATTAATTGTTAATTGTTAATGATATAAAATAATTTAAGTTTCGCAATCCCTATAACTTACTGATTCTCCCCCCTCCTACCCCTCCTCAAGGATAGTCTGCGAATACTTGGAGCAGAGTATGTGGATTGCGTAAGCGAGTATATGAAAGTAAGTAGTAGAGGTTCAATAAGTTATAGAAGAAAAATATTTCCAATATGACAAACAAATTAGGCTATTTCAACGATTGATTCACATTGACAATTAACAATTGACAATTAATAATTATTCAAATGTCCACATTATAAGAAACCTGCACAGAACGGAAGGCTGCAACAGAGAAAAAACTCTGTTCTACTCGTAGGATATATTCCTTAACCCAAGCAGGAGAGAGTTTTGGAGGAATTTTAAGCAGTATATGCTTGATATATTCGTTGCGAATACGAGAGATAGGGGGATACTCCGCCCCTAAGACCTCCACTCCATAGGTAGTAAGCCCTAAGCGTAGGGATTCGGCAAACCAATGACTACTCTCATCTATTCGTTGTTGTTCCTTATGCTTGAAGATAATCCTAATCAATCGGTAAAAGGGCGGATAGTGAAAGTCCTGACGCTCCTGTAACTGTCGGGCAATCATCTGCTCGTAGGCACCGTCCTTGACCTGTTGTAAGACCTCTTGAAACGGATTGTAGGTCTGTATCAACACTTGGCCTACGCTATCTTTGCGCCCTGCACGACCTGCGATATGTGTCAGCAGCTGATAGCCCCGCTCAAGGGCGCGGAAATCCTGCTGATAAAGGAAAATATCAGCATTCATAATTCCTACCAATCCCACACGAGGAAAGTCTAAGCCCTTGCTGACCATCTGGGTACCGACTAATATGTCCGTCTCCCCTTTTTCTAAGCGATGGATGATTTTCTCAAAACTATATTTACCCCTGGTCGTATCCATATCCATACGGTCTATACGTGCCTTGGGAAAGAATTGCATGAGTTCTTCCTCTACCTTTTCAGTACCCAAACCTTTGGTTTGTAAGGTGTTGTAACTCTGGCAAGCGGGACAACTCACTGGTTTGACTATGGTATAACCACAATAGTGACAGCGGAGTTGGTTTTGTAGTTGGTGATAAGTCAGGGAGACATCACAATGGGGGCATTGGGGAATAGTATCGCAGTGTTCGCACTGCAAATAAGGCGCATACCCACGTCGGTTTTGCAAGAGAATGACCTGTTTGCCTTGGGCGAGGGTTTGTGTCATTGCCTCAAGAAGTGTATCGGAGAAGTGGCCTTGAGTCTCTTTTTTCTTGGTCTTCTCCTTCAGGTCTATCAGCTCTATTTGAGGCGGTTGGGTACCGGCAAAGCGCTCTGTAAGCCTTACCATACCATACTTTCCTATTTGGGCATTGTAATAGCTCTCTGCCGAAGGCGTAGCCGAACCCAAGAGGGTTTTCGCCCCATGTAAGTGAGCCAACATCAGCGCTACATCGCGTACTTGGTAACCACCCTGTCCTTCGGCCTGCTTGTAGGAAAGGTCATGTTCCTCATCTACAATCACCATACCTAAGTTGTGGAAAGGCAAGAAGACTGCTGTGCGTACCCCAAGGACAAATTGGGCTTTCTCTTTTTGAGCCAATACATTATTCCACACCTCCACCCGCTCATGGGTAGAATATTTGTTGTGGTAGACACTCATTTGGTCTCCGAAGAAGTGCTCCAAACGGTTTGTTAGCTGTACACTAATACCTACCTCAGGCAGCAGGTAAAGCACCTGCTTCCCTTGAGCGAGGGTTTGTTCTATGAGTTTGCTATAAATCTGAGTTTTTCCCGACGAAGCTACTCCATGTAGTAAGACCGTTTTTTTCTCAGCAAATGATGCCTCTATCTCCTGTAGAGCTTTTTCTTGGGCAGGACTAAGAGCTAAGGTATCACTATCAGAGGCAAAGGATACCCTATCCAACGCCTCGGTATAGACTTCCAACACCCCGTAGTCTATAACCTTTTTGAGTACCGCTGTGCCCACCTCTGCCTTTTCCAAAAGCATCTCAGCTGTGATAAGAGATTGTTTTTGGGCACGTAAGGCCACAAAAGCCCAAAGGAGCTTTTGCTGGGCTTTGGTTTTGAGTATATCTCCGTCCAAAAGCGCATTGAGTGCTTCTTTTTCCTGATAAGTAGGAGTAAGGCGGAGGTATTTCTGGAGTTTAGGTTGGTATTTCTCAAAGATTTTCTCACTGAGTCGTACTACCCCCTTTTCTATGAGTGTCTTAAGTACTCCTATAGGATTTTTCTTTTGGAGTATTTTACCCACTTCCTTAGTAGAAAGTGAGGAGGCCTGTCCCAAAGCCTCATAGACCAAGAACTCATCATCGGAAAGGGTGTCAGTAGCCACCGTCTGTTCGGTACGCTCCACCATGGTCTCACTCTCCAAAAGCAGTGAGGAGGGCATACCTATCTTGAGCAACTCACCAAAGCTGCCAAGGTAGTAACTACTTGCCCAAGCAAATAGCTGTAGTTGCCGTGGGGAGAGTACAGGCGCCTCGTCCAAGATAAACTCAATAGGCTTGGTAGGATACGAGGGCGTATGCTCATGCACTTTGATAGTAATAGCCGTATAGATTTTAGATTTTCCAAAAGGCACCACCACCCGCATTCCAGCTTGTAGGAAAGCGGCTTGCTCCTCATTGACCTCATAGGTAAAGGCTGGGCGCAATGGCAGGGGAAGGACTACATCTATATAGTGCATGGGCTATGCTTTCTGCTCGTTCCAATAGTAGCTATCAGGGTAGATGCGTTGGCCAAAAATAGCCGTCCCCACCCTAACGATCGTGGCGCCTTCGGCTATGGCGATCTCCAAGTCGCCACTCATCCCCATAGAGAGTTCATAGGGCTGCACATCAGGGAGATTTAGAGCGATGATCTCTTGCTGAATACGCTTAAGCAACTGGAAACACTTGCGTACCTTATCCTCTTCGGCACTGAAGAGGCCAATGGTCATCAGCCCCCTAATATGTAGGGTAGGCAACTGAGCTACCTGTCGGGTGAGTTCTAAAGCCGCTTCGGGTGCTACACCAAACTTACTCTCTTCGCCAGAGGTATTTACTTGGATAAATACATCCATTTCACGTCCTGCTTGGGAGAGCTTCTGGTGCAGCTTCTCGGCCAAGTCGTAGCGGTCAAGGGATTGCACACAGCTGACCTCATAACGGAGGATTTCCTTGATTTTATTGGTCTGTAAGTGACCAATAAAGTGATTGGTATGCGGGGTTGATTTTAGGGCTTCGTATTTTTCCTTAAGTTCTTGTACTTTGTTCTCTGCAATGAGGGTATAGCCAGCCGCTAACGCTTGCTGTATGCGTTCAGGACTTACCGTTTTGGTAGCCAAAAGCAACTTGACTTCCTTAGGGTCTCTGCCTGCTGCCTTACAAGCCTCGTCAATGCGCTGTTGTACATGCTTGAGATTTTGTATGATAGTATCCATTTGAATCTTGAGTTTTAGGAAAAGCAAAAATACAAAATTAATGACAAATGACAAATGACTAACGATAAATTATTCGTCACTAGTCACTATTCATTAACGGCTGCTTGCCAATATTCCTTGGTCTCTATGTCCATGATCGTAAGGCGGCTATTGAAGCCTGCACCTGTGTCAAGGTTCCACACATGGTGACGGCACATAGGTTGGTCTGTACCATAGAGAAGTGTGGGGGTATGCCCTATATAGATTTCCTTATATAACGACAATCTTTTGGGGTAATATGGATCAGTGGGAGGCATGTCTTCAGGGGTAGCAACAGCTAACTCCCAAAGCGTTCTATCCCAATAGAAGTTTTCTGTGAAAAACTCATGTGCCACACCCCCACGATCGGTAAAGCCAGCATGTAAGAACAGGCGATTTTGCCCATCTAAGAGGTAGTTCCGAAGAGATTGAAGGAAGCGGATATGTACCTCTTTCTCCTCCTTAGAGTAGTGCTTATAAGCCTCTTCGGTAGCCTTGCCCCCATGGGAACGCCAAAGGTCGGACATGGGTTTGCCTAAGAGAAAATCGCAGCATAAGGCATCATGATTTCCTCTTAGATAAATCACTTGGTGAGTTTGTTGCAGGGCAATAAGCTTGTCCAAGACCTCAGGGGTATGCTTGCCCCTATCGGCATAGTCTCCTAAGAAAATCAGTAGGTCATCGGGAGTAACTCGTGCCCGTTCCAAGACCTCAAGTAGCGCTGCATAAGCACCATGTATGTCCCCTATAACAAGTGTCCTCATAAGAATAGTGAAAAGTGAATAGTGAATAGCGAATAACGAATAGTGAATAGCGAATAACGAATAGTGAATAGCGAATAACGAACTAATTAGCTCATTGACTCATCGATGAATGATATGCCTTTTTCTTTACATAAATTTTTCACCTGCTCAGACATAAGGATAGCCGTGCCGTCAATGGTTTTTAGATTAGGTACCTGAGAGATATCCTCCTCGGTAAGTGATTCGATGTCAAACACATCGTCCTCTCCGTCCCAAAAAGGTATCAACTGTGCATATATTTCATTGCCCCCATCAAAATAGAGTTCTGTAACCAAAGCCGCCAAGGAAGCGGGAATGGGCAAATCCATAAACCATTTCTTTACCTCAGGAATGACTTCAAAGTAATAGTCCTCTGGGTCTATGTCACGCTCGGTATAGTTTTCACAGAAATCATATACGTCAAACTTGGGTTTTAGCACCTCTTGGACATACATCAGTTCCTGTACAACTGCTAATTTAAAATTAAAGTTCTTAAACTGCACACATTTTTCTTCTGTCAAGGGGAAAGCCCACTTGTTGGGATCTTTCTGCTTGCTTGAATCAACTTCATTAGGGATATAACTCACCTCATAATCACGAAAAGGCATCGCCTCTTGTGCGACACGCTTTACTATTGCTTTCTTAGAAAGATCTTCAAGGTCATTACTTAGCTTTTCGGTATAGAGACAGCTCACACTCCAACTATCTAACGCTATATCCATCCCAAATGAATCCATACTTTGCTCTTTGGAGATATAGAACAAAGGAGATTTTCCTGCTATGGTAAAGTTCCCCGTAAAGAGTCCCTTAGGGCGTAGGGCAAAGTAATCAAAGGTTACCCTACACTGCCAATCCTTATCCTCCAGTACCCTACAGGCAAGCGTGGCTAAGGTTCCGTCCTTTTTCTCAAAAGCATAAAGCCCCAAGCTGTCCCATAGGTACATAGCGCTATAAGGGGAATCCTCATCCGTTATAGGAGTTATCCGAGGTTTGCCCAAGGCTTCTGTAAGGCGAGACACAGAAAACTCTAACAGAAGTTCGTTATTGATGAGCAGCCCTGAGTTGCTGACGTCTATAGCTATTTGTTTTTTAATTATTGACCCTAAAAAATTCTTTATACTCATGAAATTTAGAAACAACTTACATTATTTGACCTTCACCCAAAAATATTCGTTTTCTTTAGTAAAAAAGACATGCCATTGTCCGTTGATCTTAAAGGCTTTTAGGCAACTTGGCGTATTTTCACTTGACATCTCCTCTACAGGGAAATACTGGTATAACAAGATACTTTCCCCCTTTAGGGCCTGTGTATCTTTGTCAAGGCGTTGCATCTTTAGCCCGCTGAAAAAGCGATCATAATACTCATAAAAAGCCACAACAGACTCTTTGTCCTGCTCCATAATTCGGGTGTCATAGATATCATCTGACGAAGATACACTATGCTTTTGGGAAGGAGAGGCAATAGAGTAGAAGTCAAAAGTATCATTAGCATCCATATCTCCATAATACTGCTTTTTTCCCCAGCTTAGATAAGTAGTTCCCCACTCAAATTGCTTTCCTAAAAGGGTCTTTTCAAGTAGCTTGGTAGCATTGCACTTTAGGAAGTAGACTCCCTTTTCTGTTTTCAACTGAAATACAAAGTCATCTGTCGCTCCTATGGCAATATGTTGTGTGCGGTGCTCTAACTGCTTAGGATGCCCCAGTAAAGGGTTGAGCGGTATCTTCCCCTCTATCTTACCTGTTTTAGTATCGAGCGTCATCACTTGAAACTCCTTTGTATCTATTTTTTGCACAAGGGAATACATACACTTAGCAGTGGTGTAGGTCTGTACAATATGATACTTAATATCACGATAAGAAGCCTTACGATAGGATTTGTTAGGCTCAGGGACGACATCAGCAGAGGCTATCTGCTGGTAGAAGAGAGAATCATTTACCCTTTTAGGAACATATTTTGCCCAGACAAAATGACTATTAAGCGTATATAGTGTATCTCTTTGTGCATAAAAAGTCTCAAAACCAGTAGCATCAGGCTGCTCTTTCGAATAGATACGTCCTCGTTCTACTTTGTCATTTTGAACATCAAACACCAAGAGTTCTTGTCCTGAATAATACTGAGGTCTTTCGTCAAGGCTATATACTTTCTGAGTCTCTTTGTCCAAAGCATAGAGCCTATAGCTGTCAATAGATTTCTGAAAAGATTCTATATGAGCAGGTAGGTTTTTGACCAAGGGAAAGGAGTAGTTTTGGAACTGTTGCCACCATTTCCGCCAAGCTTCTTGGGTAGGGTTTTCTGGTAAAGGTACTATATTGCTTAGAAAATAGCTTAGTGAGCTTAACTTTTCTTGGGCTAACTCACTCATTAGCTCTTGTGCCTTAAATTCGTCGTAACCTCCGACCTTTTTCCCATCCTTATCCACTCCGTCCCAAACTATTGTTCCTATAGTAGTTACTTTTTGTTTGCTAGACAAAGCCTCTATCCATTGGGGTATATCCCGAAAGTCATCATTATTGTTAATCTCTTCATAGTAGATAGGGATTCCTTTTTTGATTTTCTCCATAGGGGATAAGGGCAGTTCTTCAGGATAAGAGATCTCTACTTTATTTCCTCCCCTATCTGTATAGAAAGCCTTCTTCGTATAATAGACATCAGGCGCATTAGGAATTGGGAGTATCTCAAAAGAAATAGGGATATCGTACTTGTAGGTAATTTTGTCCCCAAAGAGAGGAATCAACAAGATATGAGAAGTCCCCAACCTCTTAGCATCCAAGGGGCTGAGCTTAAGAAAATAGGCGCTATTCTCAAGAAAATATACATTACCTTTCTCTAATACAAAGAGTGCCCTTCGGATATTGCCATAGAGGTTAATCGTGCGATACTCCTGCTTGAACTCACCTGTAACCATCAACTCTTGTGCCAAAGCCGTACAGCTGAAGAAGAAAGTCAATATTATATATCTTATCATTGTTCTTATAATTGAGTTAATAAATTTTTATTATTGTTATAGTTTTTGTATATTTTTGAATAGGTGAGACAGTGTCTCGCTTATTTGAGCATGGGGCAAAGATAATGAAAATTCCCCTAACTTGGTAGAGGAGTTAGGGGAATTTTTAGGGGAGAAGCAAGCACTTTCTTATAAGAATTTCTTAGCTTCGCTAGCAATAGCGGCAATAAGCTCACCACTAAAACTATTGCTTAGTTGGCGGGTATGGATAAGAATACGCTTGTTATCTTTGCTAAAATGTAAATTATACCAATATTTACCTACTTGTATTGTTTTTCCTTCCCATTGGACATCAAAGGTTTGTTGCATATCGAATTTGTATTTTATTGGATAATCTCCAGCTGCTACAATCACAATAGGAAAGTCCTTAAAGAAAGGCAATGCAAAGAGAGGCTTACGCTCTTCTATAGACTGTTGTCTGAGGGCTTCTATCTCCTTGTCATTATAACTTTCTTTGGTAGGATAATCGCTAAGTTCGGTGATGAAAAACTCCTTTTGGAAATTGATTTTTTTGAGCTTTTCTCCTTGTAAAAAGAGCTGTTCGTAGAGCTTTTCATACTTTGTATAGGTATCACTGGTACCTCCATTATAAGGTTTTCCTTCTTTCCTTATATCCTTTTTATTAAACTGATTGCCATAGGCATACAATGGATTTTCATCGGAGATAGGGCGCTCCCCATCATAGTTAGGCACTTCCCCTGTGGAGAGGATATGCTCCCATTGTGCTACATTGCTCTGGAGAAGTTCCTCTTTTTTCTTCTCCAAATGGTCTGCAAGGTCTTCCTTAGCCACATGTGCCGCTTCTTTACCTATTACCAATACTTTCCCATTAGGGTTTCCATACCCTACAAATAGGTTGTTTTGTTTGCAGTATTGTACTACTTGCTTGAATTTCTCTGTGTACATATAATTTAAATCTTTTAAAATATTACATTCTTTTCTAATGATGTGCTTAGGTATTCCATTTCGATAATAAACTGTCTCCCACGAACCATTTTCAAAATAAGTACGAACATATTTCTGTATTTCATTACCTTTCTTATCATACAGTGTACAAGAAAAGACATTTTCATCATATTTATCAGATCCTAAAAAGTCATCAGGTTCTTTTTGGTACTCAATATCTTTATAAATAATCACACTTTTTTCACCATCTTCACTGATGGTAGTGCGTTCTATTTTCCCTTCAGAAGATTTGTAAGAGACTGTTCCCCAAATATAGGGTTCTGATTTCTCTTCATCATAAGAGTCGCCGTCTATTGTTTTAATATTTCCTTCCCAATTTCGGATATATTGCAAAGGTTTCCCATTTTTATCATATTCCCATTCTTCAGTATCACCACAGAGATCTCTTACTCTGCGTTGAAGAGAACCATCCTCATAATAAACAAACTTTCGGCTATGCACTATCTTATCAAACATAGAACAGCTCCACTGCACCAATCTTTCTTCTGCATCATATTCAAAGGTGAAAAGAACCTTTTTGAAAGAATAGGTATCTAAAACAAGTGATGTCATAAGACCTCGCTTGTCATAATTTTCCACTCGTCTAAAAAAACTGAAGTTCAGGAATTTATGATAAGACATATTAGATATTTCTTTTGGAAGAGATGGAGAACGAGGGCTACAACGAATCACATGTACCATATAATCTATCGTTTCCCCAAAACAGAAAGGCGAATGAATCTCATCTACACTCAAGAATTTTCCTACTTTAACCGTGTTATCTTCTGTCTTTATGGCTTGGTATTCCTTGTAACTTATCTCAACGGTTTTACCTGCAAAGAATTTGTTGGCCGGTATCTTTTCTATATAAAGAGAAGCATCTTTTTTAGTTAACATATAATTTTTGTTTTTAGTTATTTTTTGACTATTTCTTATCAAAGAAGAGGAGGTTACTTCAGGAGTAACCTCCTCAGTTGTTTTAACTTCGTTTGTACCAAGAGGTACCATTGTTATTAGAATAGTACAAACCTTTGTCAGTTTGAGCTAAAAGTTCATTTCCAGAAACTAATAAGTCCTGAAAAGTAAAGGAGGTTACTGTGTAACGAGGGTACCAAGTGCCTCCATTGTTGTTTGAACGTTCAATTTTTTTTGCATTAGTGGGACAGATACGAATAAGCTCTTTTCCCATAGTGACCATTAAACTCATAATTACAGTTTTTTAGTATATGCCTACTCTAAAAGGTTTTCGGCTTCCCCTATTTGTTTCTTTAGATAAAAGGTTGCGGGCATCCCGTTTTGCTTAGCTCGAAGCCCGACCAAAGGCAAGTGTAAAGCAAAAGGAACGCCCGCAATACGCAAGCGCTTCCACTTTACTTTCCTACACTTTTTAATATTGGTCGTATTTCGAGCTAGAAAATAAAAGCGAAACGTTATTATATGTTATCTATTTCTGTACTGTCAGTTTTTCGTATAAATTTTATTAATTTGCTGACAAAGATACGAAATTATTTTTATACTAACGCCCTTTTGCTGTATTTTTTATTTTTACAGTCAATCGTATTTAGAATACAAATGAATAGAATGAGAGATTATTCTTCACCTACTCTTTTTCAAGGGAGAATTGCCTCACATACTCCCGCTTTCGTGGATTTTGACCCTACAGCTGCTCACACTAATTTTTCGCAAACCATTTTTGTTTGACTATAATTCTTTTCCAAGTCTGAGAATTTTCCTGCTTCCCATCGTAAATAAATACTCCTCAAAGTATTTTGGTTATAGTGCTTTGATAAAACAAATTCTGCCATTCCTGCAGTAGGTAGATGCCCCTGCTCATCCCATTCAGAGATATTATAGTATTCAGGTCGGTAGAGAAACAAAATAACATCGGCATTTTCTTCAATGCTAATATCTTTAAAATCACAAAGCTGAGGACGTTTATGTTTTGTAGGATATTCCAATCTGCGTGAAACCTGAGCTAAAGCAACAATAGGAATATTTAATTTTCGGGCGAGTTCTTTTAATTGCTGAGAAATAACAACCTCTGTTTGTTTTTTGTTTTCTATTAATTGCAAATAATCAATAACAATTAATCTAATATCGTGCTCAATAAAGAGTTTTTCTGCTTTTTTACAGATATTATCTACAGAGATATGTTGAGTGTCATCTACATATATAGGAGCATCCTCAAGTTTGTCTATATAAGTATTGAATATTTTTCTTTCTTGATCATCTAATATGTCTGTACGCAGTTTATCTATTGTTAAAGATGTTTGCTGAGAAACAAAGCGTGTTAGTAATTGTAAAGAACTCATTTCTAAAGAAAATAAAGCTACGGGTATATTCCTTTCTACAGCTATATGATGTAACATAGACAATGCAAAAGCAGTCTTTCCCATAGCAGGACGTGCTCCAATAACCACAAATTTTCCTCTTTCCCATCCTAAAATTAGAGCGTCAAGTTCTCTAAAACCTGTAGAAATCACATTGACCTCGTCTCTCTTAAAGTCTAATCTATTAGATAATTTTTTTATTGCTAAATAACTTCCTTCCATTTGATAATATTTTTAAAATAAATATGCGGGCATCCCATTTTGCTTAGCTCGAAGCCCGACCAAAGGCAAGAGGGGGGCGACTGATAAAGATACGAAATTATTTTTATACTAACGCCCTTTTGCTGTATTTTTATAGTCTATCGTATTTAGAATACATCAGTCTTCTAATACCCTGTATTCTTTCCTGACTATATAGCTGGGTTTTCCTCCTTTATAAAAAAGGGTTTCCCACTCTCCATTACTGAAGTAAGTACGTACAAATTTCCGTTCTTCCCATCTATATCGTTCAGATATAAAACTAAAAAATATATTCTCATCATATATGTCATAAGAACCCATCCTTCTAAAATATTGACTCCCTAAGGAATCTGGCTCTTCTGAGTATTCAATATCTTTGCAAATAACGATTTCTTTCTCCCCATTATCATCTATTCTGGTACGTTCTATTTTGTCCTCAAAATATTTGTAGTATATGGTCCCTACTCGCACAAAACCTTGATAATGTTTGTAATCAAAAATATCTTTTTGAACTACCCGACCTTGTTCATTAAAAAAAAGAACATCCTTTGATCCATCTCGATAATACTGGATTTCTTGCTTATAAATGACCTCGTCTTTATAAAAATTGATAAACAACTCAGAAATACACCAATTATCACCCTCATCTTCTGGGTTAAATATATCACGACAAGGATAATTAGACTGTATCTTATTGTCTTTTTCATCATACAGAAAAGATATCCCATCTCGAAGTTTATTGTCTTTATACCACTTTATTTCTCTTAGTTTTCCTTTTGAATTATAGGTATATTCAAATCTATCAACTATTGTCCCTTTTTCTTTATAAGCTATCATATTCCCTTTTTCATCATATAACCATTCTTGCGTACTATCTGAAGCCAGTGTGTCAACTATTCTTTTAAGCTGTGCATTCTCACTGTATAGGAACTGGCGCGTACAAGGGACTTGACCTGAGATGGTAGCTGTCCATTGTGAGAGTTGGCTGTTCTCATGGTACTTAAAACTAAAAAGAATATTCTCTACTTCATAGCTTGTTACAAGCCCCTTATCATCATAAGTAGTTATCAGACGCTTAAATTGATAAAAACGGGGAATCTCTTCAGAGAGCTTTAAAAAATCTGTTCCTTCTACAAGAAAACCTTCTTTTTTCATCTCTTCTATCATTTTACGATATTCTTCAATGAGAGTAAAGATAGGTTCAGGTGAGAGCTCTGTATAATTGTTAAATTTACCCAAACAAACATTACCATTCTCATCTATTGCAATGTCGTATTCCTTGTAAGAGGTTGCTACTTTTTTACCTGCAAAAGAGATGTTAGGTTTCATTACAGGAATGTAAGGTATTGAGGCTGTAGTGAATCTTAATCCTTCATCTTTTAATTTCATCGTTGTATGTTTTTTTAGTGAGTGCCTACTCTGAAAAGTTTTCGGCTTCCCTTGTTCCTTTAGATTTCGGGGCAAAGGTAATCCCCCAAATGAACATTACTTGTCGTTTTGAAAAAAAATCGTATTTTTGTGAAAAAAAATGACTACTGTAGTTATTTTCCTTAGACACCAGTTTATTATCCAACAATTACGGATTTATGGTGCTTTGTCTTATGAAGAAATAAATAGTAGATACAAAGATAGATTCAAAGACTCCTTCGAACCACGTACATTGCAACGAGATATCAAGGATATTGAGTGTATCTATAAGATAAAAATCAAATGTTTCAAACGCTTCAAATCCGATAGTGTCTATAGAATTGTAGAAGAAGGAGATGCTTCTGTAGAGGATTTGCTGGAAGCCTTTGATGTATTTCAAGCTTTTCAAGAACATGAAGACAGTTATCGGTATGTAGTGTTTGACCCTCGTCAATCATCAGGCACTCAACATCTTAGTTTCCTGATCAAAGCCATTATACAACAGAAACGAATTGAGTTCCGTTACCAAAAGCGTTATCCCCCTAAGGAGGTATTAACTCGTACTATAGACCCCTATCTGCTTAAAGAGTCCCAGCGCAGGTGGTATCTGTTAGGAATGGATATCCAAAAGGAACAATGGCGGATTTTTGCTCTTGACTGTATGGAAGAGCTCGAAGAAAAAGGACGTGGAGCGCATGATAGGGAAAAGGCAAAGCAAGCACAAACCTTCTTTGATGATAGTTTCAGTTCGTGGGTAGGAGACGGACAACTAAAAGCCGAGAAAGTTATCCTATCCTTCAGGAGAAACGAAAAGGATTCGTTTTTTACACCGAATCCTGCCGAATACCTTAGAGCCATGCCTTTGCATCGCTCTCAGGTATTTATCAAAGATACCCCTGAGGAGATTGTTCTCTCGCTACAGATCAAGATTACTCCCGACTTTGTCAAGGAGATTCTCTCCTATGGGGCGCATGTGAAGGTGGTTGCCCCTGAGCACTTGGCCGAGCGGGTCAAAAGTGAGATAAAAAACGCGCTACAGCTCTATGATAATTGAATAAAAATTCGTAACTTTGCGTGCCTTTTTATTCAAGACAAGCCTCAAGAGACTTGTTAAGTATTAATTTTTAATCTGTTTTATAATGAGTACAACCATTAGAGAATTAGAACCAAAAGAGGTATGGAATCGCTTTGCGGACATCAACGCAGTGCCTCGTCCCTCCAAAAAAGAACAAAAAATCACTGCCTTCATGGTGGATTTCGGTAAGAAATTGGGTCTTGAGACCACTTCCGATGCCTATGGAAACGTGATTATTCGAAAACCTGCTACGGCTGGATTAGAACAGAAAAAGCCTATCATTCTCCAATCTCACTTGGATATGGTATGCCAAAAGAACAATGACACGGTCTTTGACTTTGACAATCAAGGCATAGAAACTTATATAGACGGCGACTGGGTACGTGCCAAAGGTACTACCCTAGGGGCAGACAATGGTATGGGCGTGGCTGCCATTATGGCTATCTTGGAGAGCAAAACCATCGCGCACCCTGCTCTTGAGGCGCTCTTCACCACTGATGAGGAAACAGGTATGACAGGTGCTCAGAAGCTTAGCAATGATGCCCTCAAAGGAGAAATCCTCCTAAACCTTGATACTGAGCTAGACACCGAGATAGAAATCGGTTGTGCAGGTGGGATAGATGTTTCCGCTTATGCAGACTACAAAGAGGAAGCTACCCCTTCCGATGTTGTGGCTTATCACATAGTGGTAACAGGACTTTTGGGTGGACACAGTGGTATGGAAATCCACTTAGGTCGTGGCAATGCCAATAAGATTATGAATCGTGTCCTCTTCCATCAATATGAAAAACATGGGCTACGCTTGGCACAGTTGCACGGTGGCGGCTTGCGCAATGCTATTCCTCGTGAGAGTGAAGCCATCGTAGTGGTGCCTAAGAAAAACCAAGCGGCTTTTGAAAAAGAATTCAAAGAAAACGCCGAACATATCTTCAATGAACTACAACCTGTAGAGACACAGCTCTCTATCTCCTTCAAAGAAACCAAAACTCCTGAAAAAGTGATGGAAGCCAGCGCACAAGTGGCTTTCCTTAGAGCTGTAGCCGCTGCTCCTTGTGGGGTGTATGCTATGAGCCGTAGCGTAGAGGGCTTGGTAGAGGCCAGCAACAACATCGCTAACATCAAGGTAGAAGCAGGTAAAATAGCTGTACTCTGTATGACCCGTTCTTCTGTGGAGAGCAGCAAGCAGGACTTGGCACATAGCCTTGCGGCAGCCTTCGAATTGGCGGGCTACAAGGTTGAGTTTACTGGAGCTTACCCAGGTTGGGAGCCTAACCCACACTCCCCTATTCTACAAGTCTTGAAGAAAATCTATGTACGTTTGTTCCAAGAAGAACCGAATGTAGCGGCTATCCATGCAGGATTGGAATGTGGCCTTTTGGGCGAACACTTCCCTCATATTGACATGATTAGCTTCGGTCCTACCATACTTGGTGCGCACTCTCCTAACGAAAGAGTAAGTATCAAGTCTGTACAGAAATTCTGGAAATATCTTTTGGAAATTCTGAAGAATACACCAGAATAGTGACTAATGACCAATGACTAGTGACCAATGCCTAGTGACCAATGCCTAGTGACTAACGACTAACCGATTAAGATACAATAAACTCACATCTCTATAGAAGACTACGCTAATCAAGGAGTTATCTTAGCTAGCGCATGTGTAGAGACGTGAGTTTATTGCGTTTTGTTCGTGGAAATTACAGCGTTACGCTTAGTTGTTGCATCATTCTCTCGGTGAAAATCCGTGTTTCACATACCCAGCTGTGAGCACTCGCTGGCTTTATGGGAGAAAAAATATAATTGAGGTGTCAAAGTATTTTTCATATATTTGCACTCTGAAAATGAATGTATTATGGAATTATTTAAGGGACAAAGCCTCTTAGAGTTACTGAACGCTTTAAAACAGACTTAGATTGCGAAGAATATCTAGCTTCTTTAAAGTGGGAAGATGGATATTGCTGTCGCAAATTACGAGGTATATATTCTTGGGGTTTAGAATTTATAGTCAAAAAGAAATGGTTTGCGAATTTATCAAACGGAAATTGAGAGTTAGAAGTGACTCTAACTCCTTTTTATAAGTATGTATATTATCAAAGAAATTCCTTATAGCATCTCGGAATTTTGTCTTGTTCCGATAGAAACCCGTATTGATTACTTTTTTTCGTAAGAATTTCCACAAGCGCTCTATTAAATTGAGGTTCGGAGAGTATGGGAGAGCTAAAAGCTCTTTTTATAGTAGGCACGAGCTGCAAGAAACGCGCCAATGGGGGGTGAATAGCGAAAAGTGAAGAGTGAAAAGTGAAGCTAGCCGATACTTGGAGTTGGGGGGTATGTGGGAGAGCTAAAAGCTCCTTTTATAGTAGGTACGAGCTGCAAGAAACGCGCCAGAGGGGGAGAATTTTGAAATAGATGAGTATTCATATAAAATTGAATAGAATATGATTGTTTTACAATATACTGTACTGATAAGTTGCCTTGCAGGGTATGCGATAACATTCGACACAAAAATCCCTAAGAAGACATTTATGTTTATGAATATATTTACATTAATAGTTTGTGTAATATCAATAGCTGAAACGTATTATATAGAATGTAATACTGAGAATGAAACTACAATCCCCTTTTTGCTTATTTTTGCTGTAATTGTTCCTTGCATAATTACATTGATAACATTTCTATCTTTATCAATATATTTATCAAGCATTACAAAAGAGAAAAAATATTTGTTGAAAAGTATTCTTATATGTTTAGCTTTTGTAGTATTATTAATTTATACACCAGAACTACTAATTTTATTATTCAATTTATAAGTTGGTAGTTGAACCTGCCCTTTCAAAATAATTGAAGTAAATAACATCTATTTCTAATATTTCTGTTGGTGACAGTGTTAGTTCCATAAACAGTGCAAAGATAATAAATCTTTTATTTATTCGCAATCTAAATTTGTTTGACTGTAATTATGAAAAAAGTATTGTTATTTTCACTCTTTTTTACGACTATCGTATATTCACAACAAGATACAATACAGATAAAAGAGCATGATATAACTTATATCCATAAAGAATATCCTAATGAACAAGAAAATGTTTTACACTTCAAACATGGAACATATTACTACGCTCTATGTAAAAATCCCAATGAGAGATTAGAAGGTTTTTATAAAGTAATCATAGATGATTACTCTTTTTATACTTGTCTCTTTAATCAAGGTCTAAAATCACCAAGTAAAGGAGATGATAATAATATTATCAAGTATTATAGAAAAAAACAACCAGATGCAAAATATGAGATATATAAATTAGATATATATTTTCCTATATTTATTACAAATAATGAAACATATTATACGACAGATGATTTTAGTTGTAATAATAGAAAAATTATAGTTCGCAATGTATATACTCATTCAAATCAAATATTTGATACCTATCAAGTAAAACAAAAAATTAAAAAAAAGGATATAGAATGGACATTCTATAAAAAAAGTAAAGGAAAATTTTCTTTTCCAAAAAAGAATATTTGCGATTGCCCTTAGAAAATCAATTTCTCTCACACGAACTCTCTAAGAGAGTGAATAGCGAAAAGTGAAGAGTGAATAGTGAAAAGTGAAGAATGAATAATCCCCCTAGCCCCCGAAGGGGGAACAAGCGAAAAACGAAAAGAGAAAAGTGAAAAGCGAAGCTAGCGAATACTTGGATCTGGTTATGAGAGAGAGCTAAAAGCTCTTTCTATAATAGGCACGACCTGCAAGAAACGCGCCAGCGGGGGATTAAAGGTATCGTGAGTAGGCATTCTGCTAACCTTCAATTCTTTCCCAGAAAGTTTAGTATATAGATTTCTTAAGTCTTCGCTATGGATATTAGCATAATCTTCAATTTGCTCCCAATCATCACATCCTGATATAGTTGCATATAAGCTTACCAATAATATCAACCCTAAAGGATAATCAATTCTTCCTTGAACTCGTGGGTCTTTTACAACTGCAATAGCATTCCAAATTTCTGCACTCATAAATTTATTCCTATTTTTTAGCAAATATAAGAATAATTATGATAATCAGATAATTAATTTAAATTTTGATGCGTTTGACCTAATAAAAAACAGCAAAGAGGGGCTTCTCTCAAAATAAATGCTTACCTTTGCCGCACATAGCAAAACACTCTATGAAATACATATCCAAAATACAAATAGCACTTTTCCTGTCTTGCTTGATGATAAGCTGCTCTCAAAGACCAGAACCTTCCAATCCTTTCTCCGATTGGGAAAAAGAGCATCTTCGCGGCAGAGTAAAACAACTCATCACTTATCAGCAATACAAAAATGATACCTTGCCTATCATCTCAGAGTACGATACCTTAGGGCGTCTTACCTTCCGCCAAGATCACTTCAATGATGTGTTCTTTACTAAAGAAACCTTCATCTATCAGTTCCCTATATGTATCTGGGATCCTCCCTCTTATTCGAAAGATTCCCTAACAGGCCAAGACCAGATGGAATACCACGAAACTTACGTTAAAGATTTCTTAGATACACCCCTGCAAGGCAGCTTAGATGTGTTTTTCTTGTCTGAAAATCGTATCATCACCCGCAATGATGACGGACAAATAAGCCATATTGCCTATCAAGAGGGCGAAATCGTTTATTTTAATTACCAAACCAAGAACGGTAAACAATACTGCACCGAAGTCTTCTTTAATAATGGTGAAGAGGTGATCTTCTCCCTAAAAATTGATTATGACGACAAAGGTAACCTGCAGCGCTTGCGTTCTTTTGGCGAGAAGAATACCTTAAGCTTAGAAATAGGCTACACCCCCGATAGGCAGATCAAAAGCATTGCTAACTACGATAAAAACCAACTAAAAGAAGGAAAACTAAAAGAAGAAGAAATATATCACTATAATGATAAAGGACAATTAATCAAGGAAATAAAATATGGTCATCTTATAATAGAATATCAATACAACGATAAAAATCAAGTAGTTGAAGAAACCGAATACAACACCAAGTTCCCTAAAGACCAACCTGTAAAGTCTCGTTACCAATACACCCCACAAGGCGATATTAGTCGCATAGAAAGAATCTATAAAGAAGAAGACAATACCACAGCAACCTCCGTAACTACCTACCGCTACAAGTACGACACTCAAGGTAACTGGACCCTAAAACAAACCTACAGGGATGGCAAATATATCGAACACCAAAGTAGAAAAATAGTATATTATTAGCAATGAAAAAACTTTTCTTGTTAGACGCCTATGCGCTCATCTTCAGAAGTATGCCAACCGTAGGGTTTTAGCGACACAAAGTTTGTAGTGAAAAAATACTACCTGAACGAACGCAGCGTGCGATTATACGAAGTGAAGATGGAGATTTTTTCAGCACATCTAAATTCTCTCCTTTACCCTTGCCCTCCCTTGATGATGTTTAAAGTGGCATCTATCAGTCGCACGCTTGAAAGCATGTCAGTCTTCTGACGCCGTTTGTTAAGCCATAAGTTGCCGTCAAAAAACGATTGTAGATAGTTCTTTCTAAGATTCTAAATGTCAACAAAGGCAAACCTCGTCAGACATCTGCCTTTGGGTTGATAAGCTATTATAGTCAAAAAGAAATGGTTTGCGAATTTATCAAACGGAAATTGAGAGTTAGAAGTGACTCTAACTCCTTTTTATAAGTATGTATATTATCAAAGAAATTCCTTATAGTATCTCGGAATTCTGTCTTGTTCCGATAGAAACCCGTATTGATTACTTTTTTTCGTAAGAATTTCCACAAGCGCTCTATTAAATTGAGGTTTGGAGAGTATGGAGGCAAGAAAATTTGCTTGATTCTATTATCTTCTACCCAGTTTTGAAGTTCTTTATTGTGATAGTAGCGAGCATTATCGGATATAATATAAATATTTTGAGGTGTCAAAATAATCTCATATATTTGCACTCTGAAAATTAA
>NZ_ALNN01000064.1:0-4816 GCF_000293175.1 Capnocytophaga sp. CM59 | reverse complement strand
GCAAAGGTACAACCTTTTTTTCAATTGACCAAATCTTTTTTCAAAAATTTTTTCTCGGTCTCATTTTTTTTCACTCGCCATTTTTGCGGGTGCAAAGGTACAACCTTTTTTTCAATTGACCAAATCTTTTTCAAAAAAAATTTTTAGTCTCTTTCGCTGCGCTCGCTCGTTTTGAAAGCGAGTGCAAAAGTACAACCTTTTTTCGAAACTACCAAATCTTTTTTCAAAAATATTTTTTGGTCTATTTTCATGAACTTGCTCCCTTTTCGAAAGCGGGTGCAAAAGTACAACTTCTTTTTAAACTGACAAAATATTTCAACAAAAATTTTTGAATTATTTTTTAAGTGGTTGATTGTCAGTATTCCTCTAATCCCCGAAGGGGGAACTAAATGGGAGGAAATTGGCAGAAAAACAGCCCTTTGGCTAATTAACGTGAGTTCGATATAACGAAAGCTCCCTCGGATTTTCTCGGATTTCTCGGATTTTTTCCCTATTTGTACGATTATGTTGTTGCGATTGGCACGGATTTTTATAAGGCTTCGCCTTATTCATTTGAAAAAAACACAGAGTTATGGTTAGGTTACACAATTAACCTCTCCGTGGAAATTTGTAAGAGGAATGCTAACTTGTTTATATCAAACTCTTGCTTTTTGACTCATTGGCACTATTTAGTTCATTGTTAAGTCTCATTGCCTTTTCAGTAATATAAGGTTAAGATACTTACCCATGAGACTCATCAGGAAAAAGATGATACCCTAATGACAAAAGAAGAATTCTTCTCTATGATTGATCAGGCCCGTAAAGCACCTACTAAAAAATGTCCAAAGAAGAGAGAAAAAATTCTTGGGTGTATGAACATAGAGCAGCACCCCTCTTGGGGTACTGGCAAACCTGAAGCTCTTAAAGGATATGGCGAACGTAATGTATATTCAAGGAGAATAGACCCTAAGCACCGACTTGTTTATGAAGTGTTTGAGGAAGAAGGACTTGTCAAAATATTGTCTGCTTATGGACATTATGATGATAAATAACCTATTGACAAATTAAAAACCCCGTCTTCTTAGGGAAAAAAGACGAGGTTGTATTATGGGAATTGGGTGTTATACTTTCTATGACAGAACAATTTGTTTTAATTTGTCAAACTCTTCTGGGGTTAATGGATCTCCATCAAGGTGTTGAGATTGCCAAAGTCCACTTTGTCTAACTTTAGGGTCAGGAGAAAAATTACCTAACCAATCTTGAGAAGGTTTTATAAAACCATTCTTAGCTGCCTTAGAAAGGGTGGCTATTATTTTCTTTTCCAGACGAAGTCTCTCTTCCTTTGTTTCTACTTCAAAAACCACAAAAGATATTTTATTTCTGATGTGGGCAACTGCTTGTTGAGTTATTTGTTGCTCATGTGCAGGGTTTAGCTGTGCTTGTACCTTATTTTTATTCTCTGGTGTAGTGGTATCCACTTCCCATACATCAAGATAAGGGTCTTTGTTCTTCGCCAGTATTGCACTTCCTACTCTTTTAAGGAAGATACTACGATCCTTATTTTCATTTACATAATGTTCTTTTAGTCGTTTGTAGAGGTTGCCATCCCCATCATGAGTACCTACCCTTACTATACGGTCAAGACCTTGGAAAGTCTCTCCCTCTTCGAACATAATATAAATTCCATTGGTAGGAATATGGCTTTCTTGTCCTTCAAAAGGATAAGTATAACGAGTTAGCTTCTCATTATGGAATAATTTGTGTAAATCTAATATCATTTTTGTTTCGTTTTGGTTCTTTTCTATTGACTCTTTCAAGGATTTGAGTCGTTCTCCTGATCTAAGGCCTTTTAGAGGAAGTGCCATATTCTTCAAATCTTCCTTAAGAGGTTCCACATAATCTTCACCTGCTAAGATGATAAATTTATCTTTCTGCAAATCTGCCACTTTGCTTAATTGCGCTTTCACAACTTCTCCCCATTGCATTCTTTCTGCCTTAGGCTTATCCCCTAAAAATACGTTATAGGTTTCTATTTCCTCATCAAGAGGAAGTAGATGATACTTTCCCGAAAGAATATAGATGTTTTCAGGAGTTGTAAGCTGTTTTGCATAGGTTAGGCTTTTTTCAAACAAGTCACTTATGTATAACTCTGCTGCCTTTACCTTTTCTGGCTCTTCTTTTTTTTCTTTAGCACACGATATAAGTACAATAGTCTTCATATTATAGAAATTAATTTTTAATCCTAATAAAAATACAAGTTTTTATTTATTCCCGCAAGTTTTTTCATAATTTATTTCCCACTATCAAGATATGCAGGCATAATGATACACACCAGCATCGTGATTATTTACCTCTCTACCAATTCCTTTAAAAATGCATCAAAGTTGATTGTGAGGAACATTTGATACTTTTCATTGGAAATGAAGCGGTTCTCTGAGAGTATAACCCAGTTCCCCTTAGGAAGGCCTGTCCTTTGGGATAGAATTTCTTGCAGTTCAGCTATAGACTTTATAATAATACATGGGTAAGTTACTAATGTTGGGATAATGATAAAGATGTCATTGAGACTTACCCCAAGTGTATCTATATACTTTTGGAAATAGTTAGGATTCTCCTCTGCTATAAGCTGGCGTACCCATGCTTCATTTCTTAGCTCTATCACTGCAATCACACCTCTTTGGAATCCCTCTTCGGTGGGTGTGGCTTCTTTCTCGGTGATTACAATATCAGGAGTAAGTTGACCTATGCGCTTTCTCACTAAAATTTTCCAATCTTTCTCTCTAAGACCTGAAATATTGTCCAGTATCCCTGAAATATAAAAAACGATTTCGCTAGCTAGCGGCTCACTCAGTATGGCAGAATCAAAAGAGAAATCATTAGCCTCTAAATAACTTTCAGCCATTTGCTCCATTTGATATAACTCATCGATATACGAGAAGACTCTTTCGCTTACTGAAATATTATCATTAAAATCTTTAGCTATGATACCCCCCTCTTTATATATTTCTTTATAAAATCCATTTTTAAAAACAAGATCTGCTGTTTCTAAATGAGTTCTTTTTAGTATAGCCATAAATATTTTTTTTAAGTTCTATTATATATTAGACATTTTCAGTCTATTGTTACTCTAAATAATGTTTTTAACTATTTATTTAACACCTAACTCTATTGGTGTATGGTTTGATAGACTCTTGTCTTATTTACTTTTCCAACAGTTTTTGGAGGAATTTCTCAAAGTGGGTAGTGAGACCTGACTCTCGAAGAAACTTATTCTCAGAGAGTATCACTAAGTTTTCTGCAGGGATTCCTGTATTTTGAGAAAAACATTCTTGTAGTTCTGTGATGGTTTTTATAGAGTCTTGAGGGCTTACAGAAAGAGTCGGCAGTATCACAAAAATATCACTAAGGCTCACTCCGAGTGTTGTTACATATTTTTGGAAGTAAGCCCTACTCTCTACCGAGCATATATCCGTTTTTTCTATCTGCCAGCCCCAACAACTTTCTCCTTTTTCTACTATGAAGGCTCGTATCCACTCTTGAGGTATCAGTTCTATTACTGCTTTTATCTTTTCTGGGGATGGCTTCTGCGTTTTGGGGGTTTTCCGCTCAGCAATTATAACATCGGGGGTCAGTTCACCTAATTCTCGTCTTAGTAGTACCTCCCAATTTTTCTTGTAATGGTGTGTGATATGGAAGCATATCCTTGAGAAATAGTTACTAATTTCAGTAGCAAGAGAAACATTCATCGCAGCATATTCAAGCGAAGGAGCCTTCTTAGCAAGTTCTTCCATTGTTATATCTGAAGAAGAGTATAGCAAAGCTATATCCTCAAGGATTTTCTTTGTTATGCGATTTTCCTTGCTATCCTCAATGACACTCTCTGCCTTCCTATCTATATTCTCGTAAAATGTCTTTTTATCTGAATTATATCCAGCCATCAGTTTTCTTTTGAAAATTATCATATTACTCTTGTTTTATAACCTTATTATACAAATTCTTTCTTAGTAGTATATTATTCACTTTGCAAAGGTACGATTTTTCAGCCAAACAAAAAAGTCCAATATTGTCCAATATTATTTCTATTTTTTTATAACTTTGCAGTAAGTACTCAGATGCCCCACAAATATTTAGAATAATTGTTAAATATAAATAATTAACACACAAATTTCTATTTAAGGAGTAACGATTTGCCTTTTTATTATGATATATATGTAGAACTAATATTTATTAGTAGGAACTATGCAAAACGATTATAACACTCACATTATCAGACTACAAAATGAGGTAAACCGCGTCTTTAGGAAGGTGGTTACCTCCGTGGCAGATTTTGAACAATTGGCCGAGCAGGTGCCCATCTCTCTACAGACCTTGCGCCGCTTCTACGGGAAGATAGACAAGGACAAACAACTAAGTGCTACCAGCCTGAACCGGATTTGCGCTTATATAGGAGTGCCTGATTGGGAGAGTTTCTGTAAGGGAGCTGTTGTACAAAACCTTGACTCCCATCGTATTATCAACGCTTTCTACGATACAGTGGCTTTTTCCAACGCCAGCTTCTTCGATGCGCGGCTCAGAGATACCCATGAGGCCTATGCCGAGATTATCCTCCAAGATATCCCCTACGCCTATACCTTCCTTGAGCGCTATCGCTCTTATCCCAAGATTACCCAATCGCTATACCCTTGGTTTCCCTACTACGACCGTATGGCGCAAAGCGATTATATCCACTTGATAGAGACTTACTTGAAAACCCAACCTTTGGATCACCTTATGGTATGCCAAAATTCTTTTTTGGCTTATGGTGCTTTTTGTTGTTTCGGAATGGGGGGGGGGGGGG
>NZ_ALNN01000063.1:0-9389 GCF_000293175.1 Capnocytophaga sp. CM59 | reverse complement strand
GAGCATTCTCCCGTTTCCCTAAGTCAATTAGTATGTAGCTAAATAGACACCTCAATGTTTTTATATTGTTGCTGTTTTATCTTGTCTTTGTCTATCAAAAACGGAGGAACCGAAAGTTACGGACACTTATAGGACAGATGAGCGAAGAAGATTTTCAATTTTTCTTACAAGTTCAATCTTCTACCTCTTACAAATATACCCCAGCATTTGTACTTTGTTGTGATCACTTTTATTTATTTTCAGCTTTTAGGATCAAGGATATAGCCCCTAAAGAAATAACAGAAATACGTTGGCATTATACAAAGAGAGGAACCAAAATGGTAGATATCGAATCTACCTATACCATTACTATCGAGATGTCGGAGTATATATACACCCATTTTATAAGCCAAATCCGAAAGTACAACCCTCATACTCATATAGAAGTTTAAAATTATGAATAACAATATTAAAAAAATAATTTTTCTTATTCCTATCTCTCTGCTGGCAGGAATTACCTTAGCTGCCCTATACCTCTTCCTTGTTAGAAAGTTTACCAGTAGTTATGATAGGGATATAGCTATGCTCCTTTTCCCTATTCCTTTTTTATTAGGAGTATGGATATTTAGTTCCTTTGCTTATAATCAAAAGATAATAGGTGTCCTTGCCATAATCTGTACCATCGTTTTCTTTAAGTTTATGATGGGTATTTTGGGAGTTACTTTCTCTAGAGTGTATGAAAGAATGACACTCCCCAAGATCTATAAAAGTTATTATTTCTCTTCAGACTATAAAATATTACACATAGAAGGAGCCAAACACCTTGTGAGACTTCCCGAAGATATTCATCACTTTGCAAAAGGCATCTACCTCAACCCTCAAAACGAGCTGGTTGTCTATGATAAATCAATATCTTTTGATCGCCATGAACCATCTGTTATCAACTATATGAAGAAATACAATTCCTTGGGAGAGTGTATGCAAGAGAGTGACACGATAGGAGTACAGCAAGGCATCCCTAATATTTTTGATAGAAATTCACAATATCTTCTCAAAAAAGAAACTCTTGAGCGCAAGGATATTAAACCTATGTATGTAGAAAGCTATAAAGCTAAAGGAGATAAATATGAAACTATCTTGTATTTTGAGGTAAAAACTCACCTCTATATCTTTCGATTAAAAACTAAATTCTCTTATATCAAAAATCAAGAAGAACTTTCAAAAATTCCTACAACTTATTATAAAAGCAACTCTGAAACGATAGAATCTTTTGATTCAATTAGTCTATATACCAATAAGCACCTACACTACCAATTACTGAAAATAAAAGATGATTTCTATATGGTAAAATAATGATACTATACACATGAAGGCCTAAAAAATGGAGAGAATTTTGTGTATCTTCCCTATGGTGATGCAAGAAGACCTTTCGCAGGTGCGTATTGTGGAGATTTACCGAGACGAAGCAGCCTACCAAGTACACTTACAGACGCCTCATTTCTTGGAGTATAAAAGCAGTACGCTTAAAATGGTAAAATCGCTTAAGCTGATAGAAATGGATGCCCTCGACCCTGAAGCAATGACTTATATAATCAAAAAACAGTGAGCGAATGAGCACATTTGTTAGTTGGCTGATTATTTACTACTTTTGCACTTGATAATCTTCTGACTTATGAGAAAACTTATTTATCTGATCTTATCTCTTGTAGCTGTCCCAGTTTTCGCCCAAGAAGAACAATGGGTACGCAGTAGTAGCTTAGGATTCAAGGGAGGTATAAACCAAGTACAGAACACAAACGCACCTCTTTCTGTAATCATAGTAACCCATAAATATCATAGGTATTACCTCTTATGTCCCAAAAAATCAACGTATTCAACAAGCTATTAGCTCATTATGGTAGGCAATATTGGTGGAATAACCCCAATCGCATAACCGACTGGGTGTCCATGATCCTCATTCAGCAAACCACTCAAGAGAATACCGAAAAAGCTCTTGCTAACTTAGAGGGTAAGCTCACAGTAGAGGCTTTGCACACTATGGAGCTGGCCACTTTGCAAGAATATATACGTCCGGCAGGCTTCTACAAGCAGAAGAGTACTTATATCAAAGCCCTGATCGCGTGGTATAGGTCGCACGGGGCTTCTCTGGAAAAGTTTAAAGCCATACCTACCGAGGAGCTTCGCCAAGAACTGCTCTCTATCAAAGGCGTAGGCGAAGAAACTGCCGATGCTATGCTGCTCTACATTTTTAAGCGCAATGTATTTATAGCCGACCAGTATGCTATACGACTTTTGAACCGCCTGAATCTCTCTTCAGCACAGACTTATAAAGCCTTACGCGAAGAGTGTATGCCTTTAGTAGCTGATATTCCCTTGGAGACCTGTCAGGAATGGCACGCAGTGATTGATATGCATGGCAAGGCCTACCGCAAAGGGGATACCGACGAATCGTGGCTACTGGAATAATCAAACAAATAGCTCATTAATACAGAACACCTTGACAAACATCTTCACTTTTCTAAAGGAAGAAGCACCCTTCTTCCTACATCTCACTACTGAACACCTCTTGCTCTCACTCTTGGCCATTGTCATAGCGACGCTTATAGGGGGGGTATTGGGTGTTTTTATAAGCGAGTATCGCAAGTATGCCGCTTGGCTCTTGGCAGCGATCAATGTGCTCTATACGATTCCCTCCATAGCCTTGTTGGGTTTCTTTATCACCATTACAGGAGTGGGTAACCTCACGGCTCTTATAGCCCTAATACTCTATGCCTTACTGCCTATTATCCGTAGTACGTATACAGGTATTACCCAGATTAACCCACTTATTATCGAGGCTGCCGAGGCCATGGGTAGCACCCGCTGGCAGTTGCTCTGGCGGATAAAACTCCCCTTAGCTCTCCCTGTACTCATGTCGGGAGTTCGTAATATGGTTACCATGACCATTGCACTGGCAGGTATAGCTTCGTTTGTAGGGGCAGGTGGCTTGGGCGTGGCTATCTATCGCGGTATCACAACCAACAATAGTACAATGACTTTGCTAGGTAGTGTACTGATTGCCTTCTTGGCTTTGGGTTTTGATTTTCTCTTGGCAAAAATAGAAAAACGCCTAACCAACAGGGAAGTAGCCCCGAAGCGCAACCCGCTAAAGCTGGTAGGAATGGGGGTATTGGTACTGCTTATCACCCTCTTCTTTGTGCTTTCTCCTAAAAGGACAAAGGATATACACATCGCGACCAAGCCAATGACCGAAAGCTACCTATTGGGGCAAATGCTTGCCTTGCTTATCGAGCAAGACACAGGGCTTTCCGTACGCCTGACCAATGGGGTAGGAGGCGGCACCTCCAACATTCACCCTGCAATGCTCCGTGGGGGCTTTGATATGTATCCCGAATACACCGCTACTGCGTGGGAGGCTGTGCTCAAGCGCAAAGAGCCTTACCGCGAAGATAAGTTTGCTGCCTTAGAAGAAGCCTACAAAAAGCAATATGGCTTGCAGTGGGCAAACCTATACGGGTTTAACAATACTTATGGCTTGGCTGTAAGCAAAGAGATAGCCCAGCGGTACCAGCTCAAAACTTTTTCCGATTTGGCAAAGGTGAGTGACCAACTTATTTTTGGAGCTGAATACGACTTCTTTGAGCGCGAAGATGGCTACAAACAACTGCAAAAGACCTATAATATACACTTTAGAAAGGTGATAGATATGGACATCGGGCTCAAATACCAAGCTATGCACGACAAAAAGATTGACGCAATAGTAGTATTCACCACCGACGGGCAACTTTCTGTAAGTGAGGTAGTGGTACTCCAAGATGACCGCAATCTGTATCCCTCCTACAAGGCAGGAACTGTGGTACGTAGCGAGGTGCTGACAACTTATCCTGCCTTGCGCATTACCTTGGCAAAGCTCAACGATTTGATAGACGATGCCACCATGGCGCACCTTAATTTCTTGGTAGAAGCCCAAAGGAAACGACCAGAAGAAGTTGCCAAGGAATTTCTATTACAAAAAGGACTTTTACACACACAACCATGATTACATTTTCCCATATATACAAAAGCTATAATGGCAAAGAGTTGATCTCCGACTTCAACTTAACCATTGAGAGCGGCACTTTTCTCACCATCATAGGTACTTCAGGTTCGGGAAAAACTACCCTGCTGAAGATGATTAACGGGCTTATTTTGCCTGATAAGGGTGAAATACATATTGACGGCAGGAATATTTTAGCGGAAGACCTCATTACGCTGCGTCGCAATATAGGCTATGTCATTCAGGGGAATATCCTTTTTCCTCACCTCACAGTAGCCGAAAATATAGCTTATGTACTCCACCTAAAAAGCTACTCCAAGGCCGATATAGAGCGCATTGTAACTGAAAAACTACAGCAGGTAAATCTCGACCCAGAACTCGCTAACCGATTTCCACATCAGCTTTCAGGCGGACAGCAACAGCGGGTCGGTATTGCCCGAGCCTTAGCTGCCAATCCTAACATTATACTAATGGACGAGCCTTTTGGGTCATTAGACAGTATTACCCGTAAGCAGCTACATCGCGAACTCAAAGCCTTACACCAGCTTTCAGGCGCCACTCTCGTATTCGTTACCCACGATATAGCCGAAGCTCTTACTCTCGGCACCAAAGTATTAGTGTTGGACAAGGGTACCATTGAGCAATATGATACCCCAGAGAAGATTAAACAACACCCTGTCAATGAGTTTGTAAAGCAATTAGTTAATTAATATACAATATATGAAAGCCATCGTTATTTACAAAGCAGGAGATGCTCACCAATTACAAATGGAAGAGCGTCCTATTCCAGTCCTAAAAGAAGGTTGGAATTGGCGTAATTTGTCAATGAACACATTGGCAATTTGATAAATTATTCTTACCTTTGCAAAAAATAATGTACCTCATGTCATTACAACAAATTCTCTTAGAAAACACCCAAAAAGCCATAGCCGAGCACTATGGCCAACACATAGAAAATATAGAAATCCAGCTTACTCGTAAGGAGTTTGAGGGGGATTATACCCTTGTGCTCTTTCCTTTGCTAAAGCTCATCAAGGCCAAACCCGAACAGATAGGGGAGGTGTTGGGTAGCTATCTTACTGAACATGTAGCGGAGGTTACCGCTTACAATGTGGTCAAAGGCTTTCTAAACCTGAGTATTGCCGATAGCTACTTCCTGTCTTTCTTCAGTGAAATAGCCGCCCAAGACCGCTATGGTACTACCCCTGTTACGAGCGAATCGCCTGCGATGATTGTCGAATATTCCTCACCGAATACCAACAAGCCTCTACACTTGGGACATATCCGTAACAACCTCTTAGGCTTTGCAATGGCTAAGATCTTGGAGGGTACCGGTAAGCGTGTGTATAAAACCCAGATTATCAACGACCGAGGTATTCACATCTGTAAGTCTATGGTAGCTTGGCAACGCTTTGGCAAGGGAGAAACCCCAGAGAGTACAGGCATGAAGGGAGATAAGCTCGTGGGTAAGTATTATGTACTTTTTGATAAGGCCTATAAGGAAGAAATCGCTCAGCTTATAGCCGAAGGCAAAAGCAAGGAGGTTGCCGAACGCGAGGCACCGATTTTCTTAGAAGCACAGCAGATGCTCCGCCTATGGGAACAGGGTGATGCGGATACCTTGGCACTTTGGAAACAGATGAACCAATGGGTGTATGACGGCTTTGAGGTCACTTACCGCAACTTAGGGGTGAGCTTTGACCGCAACTATTACGAGAGTGAAACCTACCTCTTGGGCAAGGATATTGTACAACGAGGGCTGGAGCAGGGTGTATTCTATCGCAAGGAGGACGGCTCTGTATGGATAGACCTTACTGCGGACGGCTTGGACGAAAAGCTCGTACTCCGTTCCGATGGCACTTCGGTGTATATCACCCAAGACTTTGGTACGGCAATCAAACGTATAGAAGAAGACTTTCCTAAGGTAGAGGGCATGATCTATACCGTAGGTAACGAACAGGATTACCATTTCAAGGTGCTTTTCCTTATCTTACAGAAACTTGGTTTTGCTTGGGCTAAAAACCTCTATCACCTAAGCTATGGCATGGTAGAGCTGCCCAATGGAAAAATGAAGAGTCGTGAGGGTACCGTGGTAGATGCCGATGACCTTATGGAGGAAATGGTACAAGTAGCCGAGGAACTCTCCCAGGAGTTGGGCAAACTCGACGGGTATGACCAACAGCAGAAACAACAGCTCTATAGAGTGATAGGCTTAGGTGCCCTTAAGTACTATATACTCAAGGTAGATCCTAAGAAGAAAATCGCTTTCAACCCACAAGAGTCTATTGACTTCCAGGGAAATACAGGGCCTTTTATCCAATATACCTATGCTCGTATTCAGTCTATATTGCGCAAGGCAGGCGAGTTGCCAGCCCTACCTACCACAGGAGAATTGCACGCCAAAGAAAGAGAGCTTATCAAGCAACTATCTCTTTTTGCCAGTGTAGTACAACAGGCAGCAGATACTTATAGCCCAGCCCTTATTGCCAATTATGTATATGAATTGGTTAAGGAATTCAACTCTTTCTACCAGAATGTGTCCATACTTGGAGAAGAAGACCCTATAAAGCGTGCCCTAAGAATCCATCTCTCCCGCAAGGTAGGGGAAGTCATCGCCACTGGTTTTGACCTGTTGGGAATAGAAGTGCCCGAAAGAATGTAAGTATTAAGAGGTTAATATAAACAAATAAGCTATGTCCCCTTGGGGATATAGCTTATTCAATTATGAAAAAATAAAACTATGAATGCTTAGAAACGGAAACCTAAGCGAACACCAGCGTTAGGTTCTACAGCCCAATATTCTTTATTAACTTCATTGTTGAAGCCTCGTGCAATATTTGCATAAGGAGCCACCACGAATTTGCTATTGAATACCCAAGTATAACCTACACCTACTCCAATGATGAAGGCATTAAGGTTTTTATCTTCCTCTCCATCCTTTTTATATTCTCCAAAGCGAGTTTTTAGGAAAGGATTAATGTAAAAACCTACCGCATCAGAAGAGTCAAAATAATAGTTATACCCTACTTTGAAGCTGGTAGCAGAGAATTTACCACCTTTCTTAGGCCAATAGGAAAATCTATCTAAGAACATAAGTTCTGCATCTACAGACTGGTTGTCATCTAAGTAATACTCGTATCCTAACTCTATGGAAGGACGTACTATTACATTGAGAATGTTGAGTTTAACCTCATTCTTGTAAGTCTGTGCAAAAGCGCCAAAAGATACTAAGGCTATTGCTATACTTAAGATCATTTTTTTCATATCGTAATCTTTTTTATATTATGGGGGCAAAAGTACTAATTTTTTAATTAATAAGCAAAATTATAAGCGGAAAATCCATGGCGATATAAGTGGAGAGCTACAAGCCCCCACATGCTGGTAGATACGAAACCTATCGGCTATCAAGAACTGCAAGAAGAAATTGTTCTTTAAAAATATATCTGATTTCTCATCAGAAGTTATTGCCTGAACTTCTCTACTTCGTCTTCAGTACAGTCAAAAAAGCCAACAGCTTCTTTGCCTTTTTCATCTATATAATTTTCTTGTATTACATAGGTTATAACTCCTGTAGTGAGGTCTTTTACAGCGAATATCCAAGCTGCTCTATCTTCTAATCCGTTGTAAACAAGTATCTTGAAGTTTTTCAGCTGAAGTATATCAGTAGCGTATTTCTCTATTTGTGCAGGTAATGGTTCCATGCCCTTAACCTCTATTTCCATTTTTGTTTTTCGGTTATACACTACATTATCCTTTATACAGGTTACCAGTAGATAGTTTTTAGCTTTTTCTTGATCTTCTTTTTCATTTTTTGAAGTGCTTTTTACCAAGAATATTTTCTTATCTGAGACTTTATATATGTAATAGTCGGCTGTATCATTGTGTAACTTTTCGTTTCTGTGTTTACAATCACCACTTTGTTCAAATTTTAAGGCGTTTAAGCGCACATACGAAGGGGCAATAGGCTCAAACGTACCTGTTATAGAGGGGAAACAGTCGTTGCCACAAGGGGCAAAGTAATACGAGGTATACTGATTTTTGTTGTTCTTTCCAAAAACAGTATTATACCCAAAACTTTCATATTTCCTTTGTGTAAGCACAAATAAGTTGTGATCTTCCACTTTGAAGTTAATCAACAGAGAGTTGGTTATCCATTCGCCTTCTAAGGGATTTTGAGCATACATAGAAGGCACGCATAGTAACAAGAATATTGCGATATGTTTCATAATCATTTATTTAGTCTTTAGTTGTTATAGAGTGATGAGAGACTCCACTGGCGTATTTCCTATAACTCGTGCATTAATCATTAATTTAACGTGAGTTCGATATAACGAAAGCTCCCACAGATTTTCACGGATTTCACAGATTTTCTATGTTTGTGTAATTGTGCAGTTGCGATTTACACAGATTTTTATAAGGCCAAAGGCCTTATTTATCCGTGGAAATTAAAGAGTTATCATAGTTGTTGTGTTATTTTCTCTGTGAAAATCCGTGGAATCCGTGGGAGAAAAATATAATTTTGCTTATGTCGAACTCATGTTAATTTAAGTTTCACAAGTTGTTTTTTGCGTATAGGAGATCGTTCAGCTTCATCGGTTATGGCAGTTTGATAATACAGCCCGTTCCTATGTTGTTCCTTTCGAACCATCCTTGAGGTACTTCAAGAGCATAACGTACAGGTTCCGATGAGTTCACACTTTCGCGACTGAAGGGTGTCATATTGCGTATTTCACGAATTTCGCCATTCGAGTTAATGAATGCAATTGAAAGAGGGGTAGGTGTATTTTTCATCCAAAAACTTAACTTTTCGTCTCTTTTAAACATAAAAAGCATACCCGTCCCTTCGGGGATATGCTCACGCCCCATATAGCCTTTTGACAGCTCTCGTATGGAGCGAGCAAGCTCAACCCTTATGGGAATGGTCTTGCCGTCAAGATTTGTAATGCTCAAGTCCTTCTCTTCAAACTCAAGGGCGAGAGCTGAACAGGCGCTAAGAACAAGGTAGCACGATAGGATAACCCCCATCAGCAATAGCTTGGCAGATGTGAATATTTTCTTTTTCATAGCCTTCTAAAATTAAATGTTCAAGTTTCGCAAGCTCTTTCGGAGCTTGATTTAGTGAAAAAAACGTAGAAAAAAGTAGTATATTATTTGGTAAAGTCACTGATAATCAGTAGCTTTGTGGTGCTAAAAAACAAAATCCATACTAATATGCTACCGAACAAAGGTACGAAAAATTTATCAGAACTAAAAAACTTTTTTACTACAAGTGAAAAGGTTTTTTTCCTGTTTACAATATACTAGTTAATAATTTAAGTTTCGAAAGCTCTGTAATCAACTGATTCTCAAAACATCCCCCCTGCCCCCCCTCAAG